>NZ_JBSSBO010000016.1:0-57062 GCF_054058915.1 Thermostichus sp. MS-CIW-41 | reverse complement strand
GCGGGATACCGCCATTCTGGTTGGAAACAAACAGAATGCTATCGCTGCATAGTTGAACAGTGATGTTCAGCAGTGTTCAGCGTAAATGTATCAGACACTCCAAGTCCGTTCAAAAAATGCGGGCTAACTGCTCGCAGGCAACTCTAATTTTCTCCAAGCTACCGGGATTGACCAAGCCGTAGTAGTCAAATCCATAAACTTTCCCAGTTTGGACGGCTTGCAACCGATTCCAAAAGGGGCGGGAACGGAAAAACGCCAAGGGATCCGCCGCCTCCGGGTTGACCACCAGCAGAACTTCTGGGTTGGCTTCCAGGATGCGCTCTGCCGAAAGGGTGACGTAGCCCCGAAAAGGCCCTTGGCTTTGCAAGGTAGCGGTGAGATTGTCCGCGCCAAAGCGTTCCAGCAGATCCCCGGCCCAGCTTTGCCGGTTGGGAGAAAGAATCGGCTGGGTGCCCACCAAGAGCAAGGTTTTGGGTCGAACGCGGGGCAGTTCCTGGGGCAAAAGGGATCCATACTGCCGCAGCAAGGGATCGGGATCCGCCCCCAAAGCAGCAGCCAGGGTGGCAATCGTCTCTTCCAAAGCAGCCCAACTGTCCACGCGGGTGAGGTAGGTGGGGATCCCCAGCTCCTGCAGCCGTTCTGCCAGAGCCTCGTGAAAGCCACTGGCCCCCACCACCCAGTCCGGTTGTAGGGCCACAAGCTGCTCCAGGTTGGGTTGGTTGCCCAGCCCCAGGCGGGTCAAGCCTTGGAAGCGGGGATCCTCCTCCAACAAACGACCGGCAGGGATCCCCACCAACCTATCGGGGGCCAAGCGATAGAGGATATCGGCAGTCAAGGTGGTGAGGCTGGCTACCCGACGAAAAGGACTCTGTCTCGCTGACAGGAGTGGCTCCTGAGGGATCCGACCTTGGGCTTGGGCCAAACGCCCCATTCCCCAGGCCCCCACGCTGGCCAGACCAAAGGCGAACAGTTGACGGCGAGAAAGACGAGACAGCATAGACAATCTGATACATTTACGCTGAACACTGCTGAACATCACTGTTCAACTATGCAGCGATAGCATTCTGTTTGTTTCCAAACAGAATGGCGGTATCCCGCAAAGCTTTGAGTAGAATACCCAAAGCCCAGTTTCCGTGTCGTCTTACTACCAATTTTCTGCTTTGCTTTGGCTACCATGTTGGCAGACTCGAAAGTAAACAGAAAGATCAACTGGTAGTAATCCGTACTGAACATATTATACATTATTTTCAGTATAGTTGAGCTTATTATTGACTAGAGTCATGCTCCAAAACAATTCCCAAACAGCAATCAATTGAGGGTGAACTGGATGGGCACCACCACCCAAGACTCGATGGGGGCGTTGTTTCTCAAGGCCGGGCTGAATTCCCACCGCTGCACCGCCTCCTGCGCTGCCCTATCCAGGGCGGGAAACCCACTGGAAGAGGCGATCTCCACCTGCTGCACCTGCCCCTGGGCATTGACCTTGGCCCGCAGCAGCACCTGCCCCTGTTGGCCGAGACGGCGAGCTTGAGGAGGGTAGGGGGGCGGAGGATTGCGACCGGGGATCGGGCGGGCCAGGATGTCCGGCTGGGGGTTGGCAGCCACTGTCGGTGGGGAGGAACTGGGGGTGGCAGGTGTTGGGGCAGAGGAATGGGGTTGGGCTGCACCTATACCGCCAGGTGTCCCAGTTTCAGGATCCCTTGGCCCCAATCTGCTCTCGCTGCCGGGGGAAGGCGGAGCGGCGGCAGTCTTTACGCTGGAACGGATCCCTTGGATCAAGGGGGTAAAGCGGGGCAGAGGGGTGCTTGAGGTAACCGGGGCGGAGGTGAGTGGAGTCGCTGTAGAGGTGGGGGTAACCGCCGGAGTTGGGGTGGGCTGTTGTGGCGGAGGAGTGGGTTGCGGGGTAGCTGTCGGTAATGGGGTCAGTGGAGGAGTAGGGGTGGGTTCTGGCTTTGCCGTGGGAATGGGTGTAGGGGTCGGTGGAGGCGTAGGGGTCGGAGTTTGCAGGGCCAGCAAAGATTCAGCCTCCGGGATGGCTGGCATCTCGATCTCTTGGGGCACAGGCTCCGGTGGGGATAGATCGTCTGCAGGGGGCGATTCCGGGGCCGGGCCGGGCGGCTCTGCTGTTGGCTCTGGTGGGAGAGATTCTATGGATTCTGAATCCGGTTCGAGCAACTGTGGCTCGGGATCCTCCAGCAAAAGCGTGACTGGGATCCGGAGTTCTGCGTCTGATAAAGGCCGGGATCCCCACCAAGCCAGCCCCAGCAGCGCCATCAGGTGCAAGAGGAGGGAAATCAACCCCTCCCGGCGCAGCGGTCGGGGATCCCTGGCTCGCAGGTGGAGGACGGTCCCCGGCGGATCTTCCCCCTCCTGGCAAGCTGTCCAGAGGGCAGCCCAGCTATAGCCGGCCACCCAAGCCTCTTGCAGCAGCTCCTCGGCACACTCCAGCCAGCCGCTCTCTCTTGCGCCAGCCCAAAGCCACAACGCCAACCAAGCCAGCCCCGCCTCCCAGGCCATGCCCGCCTGCTGCCAATACCACCCCTGCAGTCGCCACAAAAGCTGGGGACAGGACTTCCGAAGAAGAGAGAGGGATCCCTTGGGGGTGCGGGCAGGTGGCTCGGCAAGCATCGGTTAGAGCAGGATCCAGAGTAAACACGGCCTCAGGTCTTGGACCCTAAAACCGGGTGGAAAAACTGAGCGCAGCATGCCGTCCCGGCTGGGCCCGCCGTTCCACTTCAGGGCCGACAAAGAGAGAGCGGGTTTCGGAGTAGAGAAAATACTTTTCATCAAAGAGATTGAACACCCCGAAATTCAATTGCCAGTTGTCGTCCAGGTTGTAGTAGCCCAGCAGATCCACCACGGTGTAGCCCTTGGGCACAAACGGAATTTGAGGTGGAGCGTTGGGGTTCGGTTGCACTACCTCCCGTTGCGGGTCGCGGGGATCCGCCACCAGCGTGGCCACCAACCTGGCTCCCCAGATCTGGCTGGGATCGTCGTAGTGCAGTCCCAGTACTGCCGTCAGTGGCTCAATGGAAAGGAGGGGTTTGTTTTCGGTGAGGTTGTCCCCCACCGCCCAGGCAAAGCTGCCATTGAGGCTCCAGCCGGTCAAATCGGGGCTGAAGAAGTACTGCCCGGTGGCTTCTACACCATAGATGCGGGCCCGACTGACGTTCTGGCTCTGAAAGAGAGTCACCGGTGGAGGTGGCGGGCTCCCTGGCGGGCCGGGGGGTGAAGGCTCGGATCCCACCTCCCGGAAAGCCTCGATAAAGTCGTTGTAGGTGTTGTAGTAGGCGGCCAAGCTAAAGCTGGCCTGGGGGTAGATCCCCCGCAACCCCACTTCAAAGCCTTGGCTGGTTTCCGGTCGCAAGTTGGGATTGGAAAGGGTGCGGTAGCGGAAGAAGGGGCTGACCAGGTTGGTGAAGCCGCTGTTGATTTCGTTGTACTGAGGGGCCCGAAAACCGGTGTTGTACTGGGCCGTAAAGGTGAGGTTGGGATTAATCCTCCACACCAGGCCCACCTTGGGAGAAATGGCATCGGCAAACAGGCTGGCGGCTTCTGCCCCACTTTTCAAGAAGGCTTCGTCAGGGCTGGGGGTGAGGCGGTAGGTGTCGTAGCGGATGCCGGGGATGAGGGTAAAGTTGCCGCCCCCAAAGTCGATCTCATCTTGCAAATACAGCCCAAAGCGCACGGTATCGGAGTCGGGAAAATCTTTGGTGGGAAAAGTGTCCGGGGGGATGTTTTGGGTGACTGCCCCGGTCAGCAGGTTGGTTTGGAAGCGGTTGCGGGGACGTTCGTTGCGGGTGGTGGAGATCTCCATTCCATACACCAAGCGGTGGGAGAGATCCCCGGTTTGGAAGCGGCTCTGGGCCTGTACGCTGGCTCCCAGAATGTTGCTGACCAGCTCGTTGAAGGTATCCCGACGCACAGGCACGGGCCGACCTTGTACCGTGAGGGTGCGTTCTTCCACGCTGGGCTCCTGGGTGCGGGCCGGCTGGTAGTAGATCTGGACGGTGGCCAGCTCAAAAGCGGGGGTATCGGGGTTGGCGTAGCGATATTCCAAACTGAGGCGGCTGCGCTCGGTCTCAATGGTCTCCCTGAAAAAGCGGATGCCGGGATCCAGGTTGCGGGGCGAAAAGGTGGTGGTGGTGCGGTTGTTGAAGTATTCCGCCGTCAGGGTGAGGCTGTCAAAGGGACTGAAGCGATAGACCAGCTTGGCCAGAACATTGTCTCCCTCCACCGTCTGCCGATCCTTGAAACTGGGATCCGCCTGGATATCCGGCTCTCTGGCGTCGCGGCGAGTGTAGATGAGCAGGGCCTCTAAGTTATCCTGCCGACCCGCCAAGCTGAGGGTGTTGACGTACCCTTGGTTTTTGCTGTCGTACTGGCTGGACAGGCCCACATGGCTGTCCCGTTCCCCCAGCAGATCGGCTGGATCCAGGGTGGTATAGGTCACCACACCCCCCAGCGCGTCGCTGCCGTAGAGGGTGGAGGCGGGGCCGCGGATAATTTCTACAGTTTTCAGGGTCTCCAGCTCAAAGGTATCCCGGCCAATGGTGAAGGGGCCGAAGGAAAATCGCTCCGGCTGGCGGATCCCATCCACCTGGATCAGCACCCGGTTGGCGTCGAGGCCGCGGATGTTGAAGTCCTGCAGGCCGTAGCGAACGCTGCGCCGCACGCTCACCCCCGGCTCGTAGCGCACCAGATCCTGGATGTTCTGGATAAGCTCCTGCCGCAGGCGCTCCCGGTCGATGACGGTGATGGTGGCCGGGGAGTCGGCCAGGGTGCGCTCGGTGCGGGTGCCGGTGACCGTAACCTGCTGCAGGTTGAAGACGGGGGTGCCCTGCCGCAGCACTTGCAGATCCGCTTGCAGCCGCTCCACCTCCGCCTGATCCCCCCGCCGGCGGGCAGCTTCGATCTGGGCTTCTAGCTCGCGAATCTGCTCCTGGATGGTGGTGGCTCCCCGAGGGGTGGCCTGGGCCAGCAAAGGAGTCTCAGGGATCCGGGCATTGGGCTGAGCCTGGGACAGGGATCCCCAGCCCACTCCCAAACTCAACCCCAAACTCACCACCCGCCACCAACGACCGTTCACGCGCATAACCTCTCATGCTCCTCGAAATCCACAACAGGGAAAATTCACTGCAAAACCGGACAAACCCTCCCTCAGCACCCTGACACCGGCAGGGAGAGGAGCCTTGCTGCCGCTGGAGCTGTGCTGCGCAGGGGGCAAAGCTGTGGCCCTACCGGAGTCGAGATCCACTCCACCTCCAGGCCAAACACCTGTCGCACCCGGCTGGGGGTCAACACCGCCAAGGGAGACCCCAGGGCCTGCATCTGGGCGGATCCCAGCAAGGCAATCTGCTCGCTGTAGCGAATGGCCAAATTCAGGTCGTGCAGCACCGTAACTACCGTCAGGCCCTGCTCCTGCTTCAGCCGTTGCAACAGCTCCAGCAGCTCCAGTTGGTGGCGCAGATCCAAAAAGGTGGTGGGCTCATCCAACAGCAACACCTGCGGCTCCTGCACCAAAGCCAACGCCAGAAAAGCCCGTTGCCGCTCGCCCCCCGAAAGGGTTTCCACCCGCCGCAGCGCCAGGGATCCCAGTCCCGTCTGCTCTAGAGCCCACTCCACCCGCTGCCGATCCGCCGGCGTCAACTGCCACGCCCACCAGGGCTGGTGGGGAGAACGCCCCAGACTCACCAATTGCCGCACCGTCAGCCCTGCCGGGATCCGCTGCTGCTGGGGCAAAAGAGCCAACTGCCGGGCCACCTGCTGGGGAGTGAGTTGAGCGTGCAGATCCCGACCGTCCAGGTACACGCGCCCAGCTTGGGGAATCAGAACCCGACTCAACAGCCGCAGCACCGTCGATTTGCCCGAACCATTGGGGCCGACAATGCTCAGCCATTCCCCCTGTTGCACGCTGAAGCTCACTTGTCGCACCACCGTCCGGGATCCGTAGCCCCCGCTCAAATCCTCGACCTGCAGGATGGGCTCTCTCATCGCCCTGCCCCCTGCTGCCGCAGCAGCCAGCCGAAAAAGGGAGCCCCCATCACAGCGGTGACAATCCCCACCGGCAGCTCTATCGGGCCCAAACGGCTCAGGATATCGGCACCGCTCAGCAGGGTCGCCCCCGCCAAGGCAGAAAGGGGCAACAGCCAGCGGTAATCGGATCCCACCCCCTGCCGCACCATGTGGGGCACCACCAAACCGACAAAGCCGATCAACCCCCCCACACTGACAGCGGTTGCCGCCAGCCAAGCCGCCACCAGACCAATCACCACCCGCGTCCGCGCCAGAGGGATCCCCAAGCTCACCGCCATCTCTTCCCCCAAGCTCAGCAGGTTTAAAGCCCGCGCCTGCCCCCATCCCAATCCCAAGCCGACCAGGATATACGCCCCGGCCACCTGCACCTCTGGCCAGCCCCGCCCGCTCAAGCTGCCGATCAACCAGGTGAGAGCCACCTGCACCCGGTCATCTGCCATCAACAACAAGGTGGAGCTAATGGCCCCAAACAGGGCGCTGACGGCCACCCCCGCCAAGATCAGCCGCTCCACCGCCAGTCCCGAGGGAGTACGCGCCAACCCGTACACCAACACGGTAGTCAGCACCCCGCCCACCCAAGCGGCCAGGGGCACCCAAGCCGTCCACTCTCCCAAGGTGAGCAACCCCACCGCCGCCAGGCCCGCCCCCGCCGAAATGCCCAGCAGGTAGGGATCCGCCAGCCCATTGCCCAGCATCCCCTGCAACAGGGCCCCTGCCATCCCCAGAGCCGCCCCCAGCAACTGGGCCAAGAGCGCCCGCGGCAGCCGCAACTGCCAAACAATCGTCTGCCGAATGGGATCCCCCTGCCCCCACAGGGCTTGCCAGAGTTCTGGGAAAGTCATGGGAACGGATCCCAAAGCAATCGAGACCAAAAGTACTAGGAAAATGAAACTCAATAGCAAACAGGTCAAACCGATTGGCGAGAGCAGCCGCTTTTTTTGCCCCCAGCCTCTGCCCCCCTCAACCTCTGTATACGGACACTCGCGATCGACCAGCACCGGGAAAACCTCTCGAGCTTTGCCCAGGAAGAGAGCCTTCTGAGGCCAAGAAACCCCCTCCGCCTGCAAGGGCGGGATGGAAAACTCAGCCAAGTTGGCCAGGCCTCCCTCCCGAGCTTTATTGAAAGTCAAACTCAACAAAACGTAGTCGCTAGAATAGCAAGGCTTCTTGGATGTTGCAAGTCAGTTTCAATAGCTTGTGCCTAAATTTCTCCCTCTTGCGCTTCAGGGCTTTTGGACAAGACCGGGCAGCGCCTCTGCCCAGCCATTCAGACTTACCTCAGGGGGGATCCAACTACCCTGAGCGAGGTCATTTCAACCAACTGCGAAATGGCAATTACCTAGCTTCCCTCTCCCCAGAGGAGGAGGGCTGGGGAAATGTCTCATACTTCATCTAGATCTAGAATGGCCCAAGCTGATCGGTCCGGTTTGGCCAGGCTCTCAACCTTGAGCCCATTGCTTGCAAACGTTTTGATGCCATGACTTCTCCCGCCGAGCATACTTGGAATGCCCTGGAGGTGGATCCCACCCTCCTCACCCCCATGATGCAGCACTACGTAGAGCTGAAGCGGCAATACCCGCACGCCATTCTGCTCTACCGCCTGGGGGATTTCTACGAGATGTTTTTCCAGGATGCGCAAGTGGTGTCGCGGGAGCTGGAGCTGGTGCTCACCGGGCGAGAGGCCGGAGCCATCGGCAGGGTACCCATGTGCGGGATCCCTTACCACGCCTTTGACCGCTATGCCGCCCAGTTGGTGGCCAAAGGCTATGCCCTGGCCGTCTGCGACCAGATGGAGCCGGCAGATCAGGCCAAGGGCTTGGTGCGGCGGGAAGTAACGCGGGTGATCACCCCTGGCACCGTCCTCGAAGAGGAGCTGCTGCAGGCGCGGCAGAATAACTACCTGGCGGCCATTGTGCAGCTCAAAGGATCAAGGCAAGCTCCCTGCCGCTGGGGCCTGGCCTATGCGGATATCTCCACCGGCGAGTTCTGGGTGTGTCAGAGCGAGGGGCAAGAGCAACTGGAGCAGGAACTGGCCCGGCTGCAGCCGGCAGAGGTTTTGCTGCCCACCGAGGAGGGGCTGGGACTAGGCCTCATCCGTCCAGGGGATCCCCAGAAGCCCCTGGGTCTCCCCAACCAATACGCCTATACCCTGCGCCCAGCCGAACCTTTTGAACTGGCGGTGGCGCGGGAGAACCTCATGCAGACCTACGGCCTGCGCTCTCTGGAAGGATTGGGCTGTGAGGGATTGCCTCTGGCGGTGCGAGCAGCGGGAGGGCTTTTGCACTACTTAGAAGAAACCCATTCGCCTCAGCGGTGCGTAGCACCAAAGACCCTGCTGCAGCCTTCTCCCCAGGGAGGCCACCCGCTCCTGCCTCCCCCGCGCACCTACCAGCTCACGGACTACCTCATCTTGGATGCCCAAACCCGGCGTAACTTGGAGCTCACCCAGACCCTCCGAGAGGGGGCTTTTGTGGGATCCCTGCTCTGGGTGCTGGATCACAGCCGTACAGCCATGGGGGGGCGCACTTTGCGGCGCTGGCTAATGCAGCCTTTGCGGGATCTAGAGCAAATCCGCCTTCGCCAAGACACCATCCAAGAGCTTTTGGAAAACCCTTCTCTGCGGGCCCGCCTGGGATCCCTTCTGGACTCTCTGTACGACCTGGAGCGGCTGGCCAACCGCGTCGGATCGGGCACCGCCAACCCGCGCGAGATGGTGGCCTTGGGATCCTCCTTGGGCAAACTGCCCCAGTTGGCCGAGCTGGTGGGGGAAGCCAAGACTCCCCTCTTGCAAAGCCTGCAACAGGTGGATCCCGCCCTGGTTGAGCTGGGCCAACGCATCGAGCACACCCTCCTGCCCTCCCCTCCCCCTGTGCTCACCGAGGGGGGCCTCATCCGAGCCGGCGTGGATCCCGAGCTGGACAGGCTGCGGCAGCAGGTGGAGCAAGACCGCCAGTGGGTTGCCCAGTTGGAAAAAAGCGAGCGCGACCGCACTGGGATCCCCACTCTCAAGGTGGGCTTCAACAAGGCCTTCGGCTACTACCTCAGCATCAGCCGCGCCAAGGCCCACCAAGTCCCCAAAGAGTACATCCGCAAGCAAACCCTGACCAACGAAGAGCGGTTCATTACCCCCGAGCTGAAAGAAAAAGAGGCCCGCATCCTCACAGCCCAAACCGACATCAACCAGCGGGAATACGAGCTGTTTGTGCAGTTGCGCCAAGAGGCAGGATCCCGGGCCGAAGCCATCCGCCAAGTGGCCCAGACCCTGGCTGCCGTCGATGCTCTGTTTGGCCTGGCGGAAGTGGCAGTGCAGCAGGGATACACCCGTCCCGTAATCACCGAAGACCGCCGGCTGATCATCGAGGAGGGTCGCCACCCGGTGGTGGAAAAATCCCTGCCCCAGGGCCTCTTCGTGCCCAATTCGGTGCAACTGGGATCCCCCCACGGCCCCGATTTGATCGTCCTCACCGGGCCCAACATGTCCGGCAAGTCCACTTACCTGCGGCAAATTGGGCTCATCCAAATCCTGGCCCAGATGGGCAGCTTTGTCCCCGCGCGGCGGGCAGAGTTGGGCCGCTGCGACCGCGTATTTACCCGCATTGGCGCTGTGGACGATCTGGCTACCGGCCAGTCCACCTTCATGGTGGAAATGAACGAGACCGCCAACATCCTCAACCACGCCGGCGAGCGCTCCTTGGTGCTGCTGGACGAGATTGGCCGAGGCACCGCTACCTTCGATGGCCTTTCCATTGCCTGGGCGGTGGCAGAGTACCTGGCTACCCAAGTGCGGGCCCGTACGGTCTTTGCCACCCACTACCACGAGCTCAACCAACTGGAGACCCTGCTGCCCAACGTGGCCAACTTCCAGGTGGTGGTCAAAGAGCTGCCGGATCGCATTGTCTTCCTGCACCAGGTGCAGCCGGGGGGGGCAGATCGCTCCTATGGCATTGAGGTGGGACGCATGGCTGGCCTGCCCCAGCCGGTAATCCAGCGGGCCGAACAGGTGCTGGCCTTGGTGGAAAAACACAGCCGCATCGGCCTGGGCCTGCGCAACCAAGGGAAAAGCCGCCTCGCCCAAAAGAACTCCAAAAAAGAGCCCGCTCCCAATCGCAGCCCCGATTCCGCCGTTGGGGATCAACTGTCTTTGATCCCAGCACCTCTCTCTCCCGATTGGCCTTAGACTCCCCTACCCCTAATCCAGATCCCGTTCTTGCAACCCCAGGGCTGCAGCCAGCCCATCCAGCTCATCCCGATGCCCCTCCACCCACAGGTGGGATCCAGAAGCCGTTGGCGTTCGTTCCCAGGACGAGAGCGGGACAGAGTCCTCGTCGGCTTCCTGCAGTTTCAGGCGGATTTGTTCCGGGCGTTGGTTGCGCTGCCGGTAGTACCAACCCGCCCAAGGAGAAGCCAGCACCACCATCCAGGGCCAAGCTCCCCACCCCGGCTCAAGGGTCTGCAGCACCAAGGCCAAACAGGCCAGTCCCGTCCCCGCCAGCCCCGTCAAAAAAAGGGCCAGCCCCACGCTAGCCTGACCCTGCCCTGCAAAGGTGGCGATCCCCTCGGCATCGGCGGACTGGAGACGATAGCCACGCCTTTCCAAGTGCTCCCGTAGAGCGGATCCCATTTCTTCCAGGCTGCGACTGCTGAGATAGACGCGAGTCTCAACGCGATCTTTGCCCGAAGCTCGCAGGAAAAAGAATAGACCGATGGCCAATAGAGTCGTCAACGCCAAGGTTGAAACCTTTTCCCCCGTCAGCGGGGCTATGGCCAACCCAAGTGCCTGAGCAGAGCCCAGTCCGCCCAGAGGAAGGGGGTTGACCTGTTCGGGGAGTCTGGCTCCCCCACAGCTGGGTGGGATAGGTGAATGGGAACAGTTCATCGAATAGAATCGAATAGATTGGAATAGGCAAAGCAATTTACACGCTACCTTTGAAGTTTAGACCCTCTAGGATGGATGGGTTACTTCCCCCAAGGACGAGCTGCCGGGTTCACCCTGAGGGCAATACGCTTTTTCGCAGTGGCGGTGACGGTTGAACTGGGGGGATCCTACGCTGGCTCTCATGTCTCTGGGCTGAGAAATGCAACTATAATTAAGTTATGATAAGGGGCTCACGCTCTACCCACCGTGTGACCCCTCCGCTGCTACTTCAGCCTTTCCCTATGGGGCATGGGCAGGAGGTCCGGTTGAGGAAGAGGTCAATGTATGATTTCCTCTGACTGCTGTAAGGCGTTGAGCAGGCGCGAAGTTACCGTTGGGGAACACTTAAGCTTAACTTGCTCCACATCACTGACCATTCCTCTCTCAGCCCACTGAACTGCTACCTCTGTCGCTACATCAGCAACACCCTACATGTCTAACTACGAACCTGAACTCAACGACATTTTGTTGGATGGCCCCGCCGATCTCCTCGAGGCTGCCGAAGAAGCAGAGGTGGATCTGGCCGATGGCGAGTTTCTGGAAGAGGAGCCAACCCGCCGCTCCACCGATCTGGTGCGCCTCTATTTACAGGAGATTGGTCGTGTTCCTCTTTTGGGGCGCGATGAAGAGGTGGCCCTGGCCCAAAAAGTCCAAGACTACATGAAGCTCTTGGATTTGCGTCTGCGTTTGCAGAAAGAGTTGGGACGGGATCCCACTCTTGCGGAATGGGTGGCTAAGGCCAACCAGTACCCCGAGTGGGCGCAACTGACCCCTGAAAAGCTGCAGCAGGTTCAGCGAATTGGCAAGCGTGCCAAAGAGCACATGATCAAGGCCAACCTGCGCCTGGTGGTGTCGGTGGCGAAAAAGTACCAAAACCGCGGCTTGGAGCTGTTGGATCTGATCCAAGAGGGTACGCTGGGCCTAGAGCGGGCGGTGGAAAAGTTCGACCCAAAAAAGGGCTACCGCTTCAGCACCTACGCCTACTGGTGGATCCGGCAGGGCATTACCCGCGCCATTGCCACCCAAAGCCGCACCATCCGCCTGCCCGTTCACATCACCGAGAAGCTGAACAAGATCAAAAAAGCGCAGCGCAAGCTCTCCCAGGAAAAGGGCCGCACCCCCACCATCGAAGACATCGCCTCCGAGTTGGAGATGACCCCGCCTCAAGTACGCGAGCTGTTGGTACGGGTGCCCCGCTCGGTTTCTCTGGAAACCAAGGTGGGCAAAGACAAAGACACCGAACTGGGAGATCTGCTGGAAACCGACGACATTTCCCCAGAAGAGACCATGATGCGGGAAGCCCTGCACCGGGATCTGCAGCAGTTGCTCTCGGATCTGACCAGCCGCGAGCGGGATGTGATCCGCATGCGTTTCGGCTTGGGGGATGGGCGCACCTATTCGCTGGCGGAAATCGGTCGCGCCTTGGATCTGTCGCGGGAACGGGTGCGGCAAATTGAGGCCAAAGCTCTGCAGAAGCTGCGTCAGCCGAAGCGACGCAACCGGGTGCGGGATTACCTGGAAGCCATCAGCTAGTTCCGGCTTGCCCACTGGCTCCCCCGGCGTCCTACCCGTTTCCGCAGTCGGGCTGCTGCCCACTCCACTTCTGGGATCCGCAGGTAGAGAGCTCCGGCGGCGAACAAGCTTAGACCTAAACCCGCGGCCAGCCCGGCCCAAATGATGGCGGTGAGCAGGGGAGACCCCACAATCTCGTAGGAGCGCAGTTGGGTCCACAGCCAATGGCTCAGTCCCCCGGCCAGGACGGTGCTCCCCAGCAATGGCAGTAGGGCTTGTCCCATCTCCCGCCAAGGGATCCCCGGCAGGCGCTGGTGGAGGCGGATCCCCAGTCCGATCACGGCTATCAGGTTGACGCCGGCGGTGGCCAGGGCAATGCCCGGCGCTCCAAAAGCCTGCAAAAATAGAAAGTCCAGTAGGGCATTCAGGCCAATGGCCATGCTGCTGATGCGCAGAGGCGTAGCCCCATCCTCCAGGGCATAGAAGATCCGCACCAGCACATCCCGCAGCAGGTAACCGGTCATCCCCAGACCATAGGCCATGAGCAGGGCTGCCACCTCTTGTGTCACCTCCGGCGTAAAGCGCCCCCGCTGGTAGGCCACTTGGACAATGGGCTCGGCCAAAGCCACCAACAGCATCGACAGGGGCAGGGTCACAATTGCCGTAAGCATCAGCCCTTGGCGGATACGCTGGCGCAGCTCCGGCCAACGGGATCCATCCCCTGCCAACTGGGCATAGAGAGGCATCAAGGGCACCAGCACCATGTTGGAGAGGATCCCCAGCGGCGTTTGTACCAGAAGCTGGGCATATCCCAAGTTGCCGATGGTGCGATCCCCAGGTACGAAAGAGGCAAAAAACAGATCCACATAAACATTGATGTGGATCATCCCGGAGGAGATCACCGCCGGCAACATCAGCAAGCCCACCGCCCGTACCTGCGGGGATCCCCACTCAAAGCGCAGGCGCGGTCGCCCCAGCCCTAACCGCATCTGGAGCGGAACTTGGGCCAACCATTGGGCAATGGCCCCGATGAGCACGCCCCAGGCCAGCAAAGTTGGGATCCCCGTCCATCCCAGCGTGACCAGGATCCCGATCACCGCCAAGCTGGAGATCAGCGGGCTAAGGGCAGGCAAGGCGTAGTGTTCGGCAGCATTCAGCGCTCCAAAGCCGATGCCAATCCACCCCGAGAGCAAGGCCAAAGGGGCCATGATCCGCAGTTGCGCAGCGGCCAGAGCATGGACTTCGGGGCTGGCTCCCGGCGCATTCAGGCGCACCACCCAGTCCGCTCCCCACCAAAGGCCCAAGCTGACCAGCAGGAGCAGGCAGCCTACCAAGGTGGAAATGGATTCCAGCCAGGCAGCCGCATCCTCCCTGTCCCGATCCCGCTGCTTTTTGAGGACACTGACGATGGCGCTGTGAAAAGGGCCGTTGATCCCTCCCAGCAGAATCAACAGAAAACCGGGCAGGATGTAGGCTACCCCGAAGGCGCTGTACTCCGGCCCCGAGCCATACACTGCTGCAATCAAAGCTTGGCGAATAAAGCCTATGCCCTTACTGAGCAAGGTCGCCCCGGCCACCAAGCCCGCCACCGACATCAACGAACGGGATGGCCCTGCTGAAGGAGATCCCCCAGGGATCTCTTCCTGAGTGGCAGACTCCTCCATTACCTTGTGTCCTGCACCCCAACCACTGCCTCAACAACAAAGTAAACTACCCGACTCCGACCGCTAAAGCGGTACGGAGCGGGCTTTCAGTAGCCCTGAGCCTGCTCTGCTCTACCAGAGAACAAAACAGGCCCGAACCTCTAGGCCGGTTTACGGCAGCCCCCAAGAGCGCAATTACGTTTGCACCATTCAAATCCGCATCCCCTTCCCATCCACAGTGCCCACACTTGAACGACTTACCACTGCGGTAGGATTGCGCAGGATCGGGATGGATGTGTAAACACTTGTGACAGGTCTGCGAGGTGTAAGCAGGCGGCACAAGAACCAGAGAAACCCCTGCAACCCTCGCCTTGTATTCCAGAAATTGACGTAGTTGGTAAAACGCCCAACTGTTGGTCCTACGCCGTTCGGCCTTGTTGCGCGGCTGTTGATTGACCCTTTCCCGGATCCCTGTCAGGTCTTCCAGAGCGATAGCACTGTTTGTGGCTTTTGCCCTGGAGACAATAGCTTTGGAGATGCGATGATTGACCCACACTTGAAAGCGTCTCTCCTTGCCAGACAGCCGTTGCAGCAGTTGACGGCATCTGCGCCGCGAACTGCGTGTGCCCTTACTGGCTTTGCGTTGGAGTACCGCCCTCAACCGGGAGTAGCGCTCTCGGACTCTGCTCAACTGCTGTCCATTCCAGTGATCTCCTTCCGATGTATGAGCAATATCCGTCCTGCCCAAATCCACCCCGATCACCTTGTCGGTATCTTGTTGCTTGGGTGGTTTTTTCTCTACGCAAATCTGGATGTAGTAGGAGCCATCTTTCCGCTGGACTAGGGTGGCCGATTTGGGGTTAGAGCCAGCCAGCATCCCACGCTGGTAGTTGCCAATGACCAGTTCAAAGCGTTCTCTCCCTTCCACCGTGGTCAGCGACACCGTCCAGTCTTTTTGACGGAACGAAAAGATGCGAGCGTCGTAGGTCGCAAAGCCTCTCTTGAACGCTTTGACCGGACGGTTTTTCTGTCGGGCAACTTTACGGGCACCGGCCAGCCGTCTGCAGACCTGCTGAGCCAAGTTACTGGACAAGCCAAACCGGGCTCGAATCTCGTAGTAGCAAAGGGATTGGAGTTTGACTGCGTTGACTACTTTTTCTGGTGTGTTTTGGTTGACCCAGTTCAATGCCTGTACAAAAGCATCCATCGTCGCGTCCAATTTGGCGGCTTGCGACGGGGACACCTTGAGCTTACAGGATATGGTCAGGACTTGGCTCATAAGTTCATTGTACTTCATCAAAGCGCATTCCTCCCGGCACTGACTCTACGGGTACAGTGCGGGGCTCCTGCGATTTCTAGCTGAGGCAGTGCTACAGCCACGGAGCCCAACCGTGGTGCCGAGCGGACAGATTCTGACGGCTTTGAATCGCTGCAGAGGGATGCACAAACTCATGGGCAATGCCTTGATAGGTCAGTTGCAAAGGACTCTGTCCCGCTAATGTGAACAGCAAGAGCCCAGAAGCACCACCGCTCACAGCAGCTCGTCGATCAGCCGGAGCACCTGCTGCAGCTCAGCACCGGGGATCCTTTGATGTTGTTCCAGGTTGATCTCCACCAACTGTTTGAGGGCAAGAAGCTTAAGGTTGGCCTCCACCGCCGCCACCGCAATGGCCTGTGCTGCCGGCAAATAGCCACTGGCCCCCAAATCCAAAAGGGCAGCCCGCCGCAGATGGATGTTGTGGTGATTCAACACCGACAGCAGAGGCTGGGCAAA
Source organism: Thermostichus sp. MS-CIW-41 (assembly GCF_054058915.1). NCBI lineage: Bacteria > Bacillati > Cyanobacteriota > Cyanophyceae > Thermostichales > Thermostichaceae > Thermostichus > Thermostichus sp. MS-CIW-41. The sequence goes on along the minus strand of NZ_JBSSBO010000016.1, from coordinate 41,182 downwards.
GGCCGGATCCCCGGTGAGACGATAGCAGGCCCGTGCCGCCGCACATTGCAAACGGATGGAAGTGTGCTCTAGGTAGGGACAGATTGGCTCCAGAGCAGCGGTCACTTGCAGTTGTCCAAGAGCCTCGACAATGGCTTCTAGGGCGGCTTGGGCTTCTGTTTGCAGTCCTCGCTCCACACGGCGCAGCCCTTCCAGCAAAGCGGATCCCAGCTTTTCCACTTCGTCGGGATCCCTATGGAGGTTGTTGGCAAGGGCAATCTCAACCAGCGCCTGGGCAGCCGCTGCCACCACTTGGCCATCAGAGCAAGACAAAGCCGCCTTCAGGGGAGGGATCCCGGCGAGGGATCCCAGTTTACCCAAAGCACGAGCAGCATTGCGCCGCAGCGGATATCCCCCTTGAGCGGTGCGATCCGTTTCATCGGCCAGGGCCTCGATCAGGGCCGGGATCCCTTCGACGATGCGCATGCGCCCCAGCCACCAAGCGGCATAGTAGCGTTCCCCCGGATCCCCGTGGCGCAGCTTGGCGATTTGTCCAGCCGGGGTGAGATCCACCGACGGATTGGGATCCAGAGGAACAGCAGTGGTCATGGAATCGACAACGGAGAAGACACCGAGAAGGGATTAAGCGCTGCGGACACTGACGATCTTGGCGCCCGATTTGAGCAACCGCTGCATTGTCGCCGACAGTTGATCGGCAGAGACGAAAATCTGCTGGTTGGATTTGCGCACTCGGCTGGAAGTGGCCAGGGCCGAAGGCGGATTCAGCAGCCGGGTCACTTCCACACAGAACATGCGATCCGACTGGCCCGTTGGCGGCCCCAGGTGTTTGGAAATGGGGCTGGGCGGCAGCAGCCCCCGCACCCCAATGCGGCGAATGGCCGGGGTAAACCCGGTGGCCAAAGGCATCATCAGACGGGGTCTGGGCCCTTGGGAGCGGTCGTTGTTGGCGTAGCCCCCGTAGAGGGCGAAGAGATTGGTAAAGTCGCGGGTGGAATGGGCCTTGCGGTATTCAAACCCACGCGGGTAGGGGACGATGTTGTCTCCAAAAGCTTCTAGGTATTCTGGGCTGTCGATGTAGGAATCGATCTCCGCGCTGTGGCCGCCAGATTGGTAGATGTCCAAATGGCGGGCGATGTCTTTGGGGCTGGTGGGAGCGCGTCCCAGCAGATGCTTGAAATTGAGCTCGATGGCCCGGGTTTGCGAGTTGGGGTAGAAAAACCGCTTTTTGTAGGCTTCGGACTTGGCGATCCATCGCACAAACTCCCGCACCGTCAGGCTGCCCTGGCGCAGCAGCGATTCCGCACTGGCTAGCTCCTTCCTATCGGCCCCAAACAAATGGTCGTTGCCCAGCACCTGACGGTAGATGGCCCGCAGCACCGCATTGAGCTGATCCTGGCTGGCGTTGGGGCGCAACTCCAGTGGGGTGGTCTCCGTAATGCCCCGGATCCCCATCCGGCTTGCCGCTGTAATTGCACTCATGCTAATTCCCCCGATTGAACTGAATGGACACAGATTGAGAACAAGCTTGCGTTTAGGGTCATTTCGATTCAAGCTAGGACATTGCACCCACACCTAAAGTGTTGGTTGCGTCGTCGCGTCGGCGTTGCGGAGCAATAATGCAGGGGGCCAAAAGGCTTTTCAAGGACTCCGTCCCGCTGGCGCGATCAATAGCCCAGGCGTCTCACCCTAGCCTGAAACGACTGTAGAAATCGAAAACTAAAATTAGAAATCAAAAATCGGCAGCCCCAAGCTGCAGAAGAGCAACAGTGGCGCCTTCCTATTGGGGAGACTGATCCGCAAACCCACGTGGTCAAACGTATCTCTCCGCAACGTAGCAGGCTCACCACCGTTGCCCTCAACAACCTTCCCTCGCCATCCCCCCTGGTTTATGGGATGAGCCAACTGGCTAGCCGGCGTCGCCCTTTTAGAGGGATCCCAAGCCAAGGGTTTAGCTGAGCGCGTTGATGGCGTAGTCGATGTAGGTGTTGGCTTCGGTGGCCGCTTGCCCGGTCAGGCCGTGGTTGGCTTTGATGTAGCGCAGGGCTTCGATGAACCAACTGGGGGAGAGCTCAAAAGCGGCGTTGATTTCGCGGATCCCGGCCAACTGATACTCGTCCAGAGGACCGGTGCCACCGGCTACCAAGCAGTAGGTGATGTAGCGCAGGTAGTGGCGCACGTCGCGGGCGCACTTGTCTTTGCCGGCTTGGGTGTGGCACTGCCCACCGGGTTGGGTGGTGTAGGGGAACTTGGCGTAAACCGCTTCGGTGGCACCGCGCACCAGCTCGTCGGCACGGCTGCTCAGAACTCGAGCGGCTTCCATGCTGGCGGCAGCCCGCTGAAAACGGCCATTGATGGCCTGCAATTCGCTGTTGCTCAGGTAGCGCCCTTGGCTATCGGCAGTGGCGATGGCGTCAACAATTGGGGTTTGCATGATTCAAAACGCTCCTTTACTTAACTCAAGCTCAATGCAAAGAACAAGGCCAAAGCTGCAAAGTCTCAACTGCAAAATCGCTGCAAAAAAAGTTGCTTTTCTAGGGATCCCCTGCTAGCCTGAGTTGCCTCAGATTTGAGAGAGGGTCTTCACAACTGGATCCGGACACAACAGAAACTTCAGTCCACAAGGGATCAAACCACAGCGGCAGCAGCGCGATCGAAGTAGGATTCGATTTCGGCAATCAGAGCGCTGCAGTCCCCCGGGGTGATGCCGTTGGGGTCGTTTACCACCGCCACCGCAGCCTTTTTCATCTTTTGGATGCCGTTGGCCACCGAGCTGCCGGGGGTGCCCAAGGCTTGATAGGTTTCCCGCAGGCCGTTCAGGCAGCGCTCGTTCAGCACACTGGCATCTCCGGCTGCCACGGCGTAGGTGATGTAGCGGAGAATAATGTCCATGTCCCGCATACAGGCAGCCACATTGCGGCTGGGGTAGGCAGGCCCACCGGGAGCGTTCAAATTGGGCTCCTCGGCAAACAACTGACGGATGGCATCGGTCACGATCTTGGAGGCATTGCTGGTGAGGCGGTTCACAGCATCCAAACGCTTGTTCCCCTCAGCAATTACCTGCTGGAGAGCGGCAAACTCGTTCTCTCCCAAAAAAGCGCCTTTGGAGTCAGCTTGGGCAACAACTTTGCCAAATACATCGTTCATGGTTTTGAATCTCCCTAGCGAAAGTAAAAGAGGTTATGAATCCACATTCCCTGCAGCGGACAAGAGAGCACCTGCCGGCCAGGAATGCAACACCGCTTGGATCCCCAGTGCCGAGAGGTGCTGTTTAACTCACAGAACCGCCGACGGGATCAAAGCCGATAGAACCAAGATGAGCAAGCGAAGCTCGCCCCCAGAGCCAGGCCTTCATCCAAGGGATCGGACTTGGGCTAAGGAGCCTCAGCCGCTGCTGGCAACCTCAACTGGGCAGACGAGGAGAAGCTGGCTCGCCTTGTTTCCAGTCTTTTTCTACCGCGAAGGCAAGAAGCGATGAAATCAAAAAATGTAAATCGGCTTTACCTCGCGCAAAAGGTCTTAGATCGGTTTCCAACCTGCTTCCCATCTCGGATCCCAGGCTGTTCTCCCTGTCCTTCGCGGGAGTAGTTTTTTACAAAAGAGAATGTTTCTTTGCCTAGCTTTACAACATGAACAAAGATGTCAGCCCCGATCGCGGCTTTGCAGCTTGCAAGGGATCCATTTTCAGTATCGGAGCGAACATTCTCATAAAGGATACATAATTTAACACTTGCTGCAATCCTCGGTCGGGCCTGAGGTTGGGGCAAAATCTGAGAAGGTTCCCCTGGCTCTCCGGAGATTTTCGGTACATACCTCTACAGAATTCTCGATGCCCGCTTATGTCTATTGAGTCGGATCGCACTCCTTCCCCAGAGCTGCTGCAGATGGCGCGTTGGCTGGCAGGAGACTTCAGCAACCAAGAGCAAGCCTGGGAAAATCCACCGTTTTTCGCCCAGATCCGGGTGGCCTATCGCCCCTTGCCGGCCCACGTTTTGGGCGGGATCGGCTTTTATGTGGAGCAAGCCTACAGCGGCCATTTGGAGGATCCCTATCGGCAGGCGGTGGTGGAGTTGACTCAGGCAAGCGCTGGGATCGTGATTCGCAACTATCGCCCTTTGGAGCCGCAGCGGTGGCGGGGCTGTGCTCGGGAGAGGGCAGACCAACTGAGTCAACTGAGGGCTGCCGATCTGGCCTATCTAGAGGGGTGTGATGTGCAGGTGAAGAGGCAGGGATCCCTCTTTGTCGGCGTGACGGAGCCGGGGTGCCGGTGTTGCGTGGTGCGCAACGGCCAAACCACTTATCTGCAGACCACCTTGCACCTGAGCGAGAGCGAGTTTTGCAGCCATGACCGAGGGATGGATCCCATCACCCACCGACAGGTTTGGGGGGCCCTGGCGGGCGCTTTTCGCTTCCAAAAGGTAGTCGATTGGCAGGCAGAGCTGCTGCTGTAGGCTTCGGCCCATCCAGCCCCACAACTCCACAGTTGACAGCGCTATTGCGCACTCTCCCTCAGTCGGCCTTGTGTACACTGTCTTTGGCCGGGATCCAATATTGCCGCGCGATGCTTCCGGGTTCGAGCATGCTGGCAATGGGAATGTTCTTTGCCGCTTGCAGACAGGATACGCTCCTTATCGGCTTAGTGTGGGTGTTCAATGCAGGCGAGGTCGGGCCCAAAGGATGAGCCACGGTCTGGGTGGGCTTGGCACAGCCTTTGGGGAATGGTGATCGCCCTGGTTGGGATCTTGACCTTGCTGCTGCTCGGTGCCGGCTGTTCTGGCCAGGGGGAATCTGCAGCTTCCCCCCCTGCGTTGATCCCTCTCCCACCTCAACCGGGAACCGAGTCGATTCCCATGCCGGTGCGTACCCTGGGCAACAGCCGCTTCAAGCTCCTGGGCCTGACAGTGGGGGTGGCCGGGAGCGGAGCTGAGGTGTTACTGGATACCGGCTCGGCAGGTTTGCGCATCATAGCGACAGCAGCAGGTCGCTTTGGCCTGGAGCGGACGGGGATCCCTTCCACCGTGACGTTTGGAGATGGCACGCAATTTATCGGCGTGTTGGCCCGCGCCCCCTTCAGCATAGGCGGGATCCCCAGTCGAGAGCCGGTAACGATTCAGTTGATCGACCGGATCACCTGTGTGGACGCCCTGGTGGCCAGTTGTTCAGAGAACTTGTTTGGAGAAGGGCGGCCCTTCGCCGGGATCCTAGGCACGTCCTTGGATGAGCGCAGCCCCGACCGCGAGCTGTTTAGTCCGCTCACCCGCCTTCCGGGCAATTTCCGCTCTGGGTACATTATTCAAACGGGGGGCTTCAACTCCACCCAGGGCCTGTTCACGGTTGGCCTAACGGCTGCCAACACCGTCGGCTTCAATTTCCGGCAGTTTCCCCAGGTGGGAAGCTTTCCCGACGGCACCCCCATCTGGCGGGATGAGGCTTTACAAGTGGCCTACAGCATCAGCAACACTTCTATTCAAAATGCTCTCAGCCCCACCGTTTTTGACAGTGGTTCTTCCGACATTTTTCTCAATGTCAGGCTGTTGGGGGCAGCTCCTTTCTCCACCTCGACCTTGCCCCCCGGCGCTGAATGGCGAGCTGTGCTGGAGGGGGCTTTTGACTACCGCATTCGGGTTGGCTTTCCCATTACGCCCAGTCGAGATCGGATTTTCGTCAACGGCAACCAGGGGGTGCAACTGTTGGGCATGCCGCTGTTTTTCAATATCGACGTTGCCTTCGATGTTGAGGGCGGGCGGATCGGCTTTCGCGTGCGTTGAGACAAAGTTGTTTTGAACCATCCCAAACGTTAACGTTGGGTTCAATTGCGGAGAAAAACTTGCCATGTTCGGTCGAGCCTTGAAAACCGGGAACAGCACGCTGCACAGATGGCCTTGGGTTTGGGGGCTACTGCTGCTCTGTTGGCTAGGGCTGAGCGGGCCGGCTTGGTCGATCAGCTTGGGGGATCCCTTGCCCGAATGGGCACAGCCCATGCCGGTGGGGCGACAGCGCTTGCGGGGGGTGGAGCAATACCGAGGTCAAGAGCAGATCCGCGCCTATGGAAACGAAGCGGGACGGGTGTTTTGGATTCAAATCAACAGCAGCGCTGACTTGCCCCCGGATTACCGAGACTATTTGGGCGAATACCAACAATTTCTGGTAGAAGCTGTAGAAGTGGTGCCCTTGCGAGCCCGACGGCTGCGCTTCCGCCAGGGAAATCGCAGCGCCGAGTGGCAGGTGGTGGGCATGAGCGGTCGGTTTCAGGCGGAGGCGATCAGCAGAGATTTGGCTCCGCCAGGGTTGTTTGGAGATCCCTCGTGAAGAGCAGGAGAATTAGAGCTTATCCTAGAGATCCTAGAGAGAAACTTGAAACTAGAGTCTGCCAATGAATTTACTCCAGAAGAAAGTTGAGGTTACTCTTAATCGCTTCTTCGTCAAGGAGCTAACTCAAGAAGAGCTCACCTTCTATGAGTATAGTTGCAGGCCAAACCCTCTTCCAGATCTAGGAGAGGAGCAGAGGGCTCTCTCCAAGATTTGTAATCAGCTAGGTGTAATGGCTGTTCGTCTGGGAAATCGCATCATAACCCGAGAAAAAGTTCCGGCCAGTAAACTCAAAACAGAGGAATGGGAGTTGGAAGAGCTTGGTTCTAAGGCTCTAGATTGTACAGACCCTACAGAGAGACAGGCTCTAGAAACTTTCGAGCGCAAGAAACTAGATTGGAGTCTAAGATCTAAGTACAAAAGAACAGAGATTGAGCGATCAACAGGAGGAGGATTGATCTGGTGGGTTACGGGTCTGGAAGGAGTAGAACGGATTAAGGACTCGGAAGGAGTAAAACCACTTTGCGGAGATGGGTGGGAGGTTCACAGAGGAAGAGAGCTAGACGTTGTTATTAGACAAGATAAGAAGCTCTATCTAGAGATCGACATCCGATACCATTTCTACAGCCCATGGACGCTGCATGAGTGGCTGGAAAATTACCCAGATGTCTCAATTGAAATTGTACGAAACACATACAGGACAAAAAATAATAAATACCCAACTTGGGAGTATCGAGGCATTATTTCCAATCAGTCGCCAAGGGAAGTATGGTTAGCGGAGCTAAACACTAGCTTAGCGGATTATCATGTACAGAAGTACGGAGCAACTCCAGAAGAAGTTGATGGCTCTCTGGTGGTTCAAGTGGTCTCGAGAGAACGCAATTTCAGACAAAAGGCAGAGCCTATCCTTCATCTATCGCGGAGACTGTCGCCTGTTTTAACTTTGGAGATGCTAGCAAGTATAGAAGATCAAAGATGGACTGGCAAAAAAGTTAGCTCCTTGGTTAGCGAGCACATCAGAAAAAGTTTAGAAGAGAGATTGAAAGAGTCTAAAGAGACCGCAAAAACTATTATAGAAAATGTCTACAATATTTCTGACTTTCAGGCTGATCCCCTAAAAGCAGAAGGATACATTATGCCAAGGCCAAGGCTATTGGGGTTTGGTCATAGACAAGTCCAAAACCTCGCGAGAGTTAGGTACCAAGGATGTGCAAGAGTTGGCGAGACAAAGTTTGGACTTCTAAATCTTGACGATAATAAACGTGAGTATCCTACTGAGGTTCGCAAGTGCCTACTTGAAGTAGCTAAAAAGAGCGGAGCAAGAGTTGAAATAGACTTTTACGCAACCCGTCAAGATTTGCCTGAAGGCGACCTTGCTCAACAGAGGTTTTGGCAAAGCTGGGCCGACAAAGGGATCAAAACCGTTCTGGTTGTCATGCCCTTGTCGCCTAATGAGCACAAGCAAAAGATCCGCTTGCAAGCACTTCGAGCAGGAATAGCAACTCAGTTTATGATTCCTGGAGCTGACCCCTACAAAGCTCTAAATGTCGTACTAGGACTTCTGTGTAAAGCTGCGTGGCAACCCGTGTTGCTTGAACCCCTCGATCATCCTGAGTGCTCCGAGCTTACCATTGGTTTTGATGTGGGGACGAATCGAGAGCTTTACTACGGAACCTCTGCCTTCGCGGTACTGGCCAATGGTCAAAGCTTAGGCTGGGAGTTGCCTGATATACAAAGAGGAGAAACTTTTTCCGGCGAGGCAATTTATCAAACCGTGTCCAAGCTCGTCAATAGATTCTACAACAAATTTCATCGATACCCTAGAAAGGTTCTTTTGATGAGGGATGGCTTAGTTCAAAGAGGCGAATTTGATAAAACAATTGAGGAACTAAGAAAAGAAAAGATTGCTGTGGATATTGTTGGAGTGCGCAAAAGTGGCACAGTCAGAATGGGAAGAGAGGAAAAAGGAAGCTATAGAGACGCTGCAATGGGCACTGTCATTTTTGACCATGAACGAAGGTCATTTATGCTCGTAACAAGCCAGCCCATTAAGAAGTCCTCGGTGCCAATTGGCAGCGCAAGACCGCTGCGAGTTGTCCATGAACACGGCAACACTCCTTTGGAAGTTCTGGCTATACAAACTTACCATCTCTCCCAGCTTCATCCCGCCAGTGGTTTTCAAGCCTGTAGGCTTCCTTGGGTATTGCACTTTGCCGACAAAAGCAGTAAAGAGTTCCAGCGCATTGGCAACAGCATTTTTAGTGTGCTGCAGAACATAAACCGAGAGAAGTTGATTGCCGTCTAGCCAAGGGAGGGGATCCCCACCTGCCGGCCTTGCTAGGATTGGGGGGGTGGTTGGTGTTGCGGCTATGGAGATGAATGAGGTCTGGAAGACCTTTCTGAGCAATCCTGTTCCGTTCTGTGGCGGTTTTCTCAGCGGCCTGCTGCGTTTGGATGTGAAGCAAGATCCGCTGCGCAGTTGGCTGGAGTCCCAGGGGCTGAGGGTGGAGGAGCCCCCGCCTTCCGGTCGCTCCGACGGCCCCCAATCCATTTCCATTGAATAGGCGTACTCAATCGGCGGGCAGAGAGTAGGGATCCCTTCCGAACGCTTTCTCTCAGGTGTGGGAAGCGCTCTGATCCGGGCACAAGCAGCGACAAGAAGGGCAGCAAGAGCGGTGTTGCGAGGTGAGCTGATGTTCCCTGAACCCTCCCAATTTAGGAAGCGGCAGGGATCCCTTCGAGGCTGGGGCTATCTCGGCGGGGTGGTGTTCCTGGCAACGGGACTGGTCGGTCTGCCGTCAGGGGATCCAGCCGTGGCCCAATCGGCTCCCTCTTCTCTTGCCAGCCCTAAGCAGGATCCCCAAGCTTGGCTGGAGCGCTACAACGCCGCTCTAGAGCAATTGCCCCCTTTGCCCAACTTGCAATATCGCCAGCAGGTGCGGGTGGAGGGATCCCAAACCTTCACAGCCACGTTGGATGTGCTCTACCGCCGCGACGGCAGTTGGCAGGCTTGGGTAGCCGAAGGGGATCGCATCCGCCTCTTGGATTCGCGCCAATTGGAAGTGGTGAACCAGTCGGATCTGCTGCAGCTGTACTCGGTGTATGTGAGCCGACCGGAAGCCCTCTTGCCCTCGGTGAGCTTTTACTTGAAGGCGGATCCCAGCCGCTACCGCGTCCTCTCCTCAGAACGGGTGGATTTGGCTGGATCCCCTGTCCAGCACTTGCGCCTAGAGCCCATTCAGGAAGGCCAGTTGCGGGAGCTGTGGCTGGATCCGCAGTCGGGGCTGCCGCGGCAGGTGTTGCTGTTTTTGTCGGGGGTGTGGGGGCAGGCCTATGTCCTGATGGGGTTTACGGCGGTGCCAGCTCCCGAGGGAGGGGAGCGCTACTGGCTGCCGGAGAGCACCCGCATCAATTTGGGCTATGGCTTTTGGACCCTGGAGGGCCTGAACCGCCGCGTGTTCAGGGGATCCCTGTCCATCCAGCATGACTACCAGGACTACCGCATTTTGCCAGAAGGGACGCAGTTGCGCTTTTTGCCTTCGCAGCCCCCTGTAGATGCCCCGCCGGTGGTAGCCGGCCTGCCGGGGAGCGCTCCTCAAGCGGAGTTGGGAGATGTGCGGGCCTTGGGAGTGGATGAGCAGGGCAACCAGCAGTTCAGCATTGGCCTGGGCCGGCGCTCCAGCCCGGACAATTCCTTGGAAGACCGAATCGTTGCTTTCAACCTAACCCGACCCACCAGCCGCAACGCCCTGACCCAAATCGATACTTTAGCTTTTTTGCCTCTGGGGAATGGCCAGTTGCCCATCTATCTCTTCCAATTCGACACCGGTCGCCCCCTCTCGCCCCTGCAGGGGGTAGAGCGCCCGCAGGTGGATCCCAACGAGGTCTTCGCTCCTAAGCCGCCAGCCATCAAACTCTTTGGAGATTAGCTCCCCAATGCTGATAGATGCTGCCTATGGGGTGATCCCCATCCTGCCCCACCCACCCGCCCAGGAAGCTCCCAGACTGGGCTCTTCTCATTTGTATCTGCTCATCCAGCACCAGAAGGGGCATTGGGCTTTCCCAAAAGGGCACAAGGATAGCTCCGAAAGCGACCTGGAGGCGGCGCAGCGAGAATTGCGAGAGGAAACCGGCTTGACCGACTACCAGCTTCTGACCCTGCCCGGCCAGTCTGACCCTTTGACGCTGCAGGAAGCCTACACCTTTACGGATCCAGAGGGGAACCGAGTGGCCAAAACCGTTACCTACTACGTGGCCTTGCTGCCACCCCAATTTCCTCCCCCTGAGCTACAGGTGCAACCAGAGGAGGTGGCCGCCTACCGCTGGTGCTCCTACCCCGAAGCCTTGGAGCAGATCAGTTTTGAAGAGAGTCGGCAACTGCTGCGCCGCTGCCAAGCCCACCTGGAGCAGCTTTGGAAATTGGAGAAGACCTAAGTTCCGTATTTTTACGGAAGAGGTTTATCGGGGTTACCTTTATACTGTCCTGCGGGCTTTCCGTGGGAAGTTCCCGAGTAAGAAAGCCAGCAGACAATCTGAGGGCTAGCCTTCACCTTTAGAGATTGGCTGATGAGCAATAGTCATCGATCTCCCCAGGAGGAGAGTTTTTCTGAATACGGATTGAACGCTGAAACTGCCTTTGAGTTCGTGCAGCCTTGGCCGTCTTGTTGGGCTTGGCTCATCTAAAAGATCTCGTCTGGGTCAGGGCTGGGCTTGAACTGTATTCTGGAAAGCATTTTTTCACCGGCTTGTGGGGTAGCTAAGACTTCAGTCGTGTCATCAACCTCAGCGCAGGAAATTGTCCGAGCACGTCCTCTCGACCCATGAACCGTCCCCCCGTCTGTACAGAAGTCTCGGCCCATCTGCTGAACGCAGAGGTCAGCTTCACAGGAGTTGTTCGGTATTTCAGTGCCTTGGACAAAGGGGAGGGGCTGGGCACTTGGTCATTGGTGTTTCACCAAGGTCGCCTGGGGTTTGCTCACCACAGCTTGGAGCCCTTGGAGCGCTTGGATCGCCACCTGCGTCGGCTCAGCCATCAAGTCTTTTCTCTGACTCGCCAAAATTGCCTACGCATCCATCGGCAGGTGGAGGCGCTATTGGCTCAGGAGACTGGGCCTCTACCTGCAGACCTTCTGGGGCTGAGTTGGATGGTAACGGAGCAACTGCTGCCTTGGGAAGCTGCGCGCAGGTTGAATGCTTGGATCGGCGAGGAGGTGCTGCAAAATCTGTTGCTGGTTCCAGGGGGCTTTCAGCAGGAGATCATCCCACTGGACAACGTGCCCACCCTGGGCCAGTGGGATGGGGGATCCCTGCTCGACCTGATCCAAAAGCGGCTACGGGCATGGCAATCTTTGGGGCCTGAGATCACCTCCCCCTACCAACGGCCCTACTTTGCCAGCCGGGCCCAGGCAGAACGCCTTCCCGCCGAGCAACAGGAACGGCTAGGCCGGTTACTGAAGGGGTTTAGCTTCCGCCAGTTGAGCGCCCTTCTCGATCAAGACGACCTCCAGATCGCTCGCCGCCTACATCCTCTGGTCAAAGCCGGTATCCTTGTCCTGCGGGATCCCCAGCCCCCCTTTGATCGGCTGCCCAAAACCTACTCGGCCAAGCTTGAGACAGAATCACAGCCCTCAGAAACTCCCACCGTCCCTCTTCACCTGGCCAACGGGCTTGCAGATCTAGGCCCATCTCCCCAAGCCTCGAAAACCTGGATTGTGGCCTGTATTGACGACAGCGAAGCCATGCTCAGCGAGTTGCAGCGGTTGTTGGAAGGGCACAACCTGGTCATTCACACCATCAGCGACTCTTTGAAAGCCCTGATGAAGCTGACCACCCTCAAGCCAGATTTGATCCTGCTGGACGTGGGTATGCCCAACGTGGATGGCTACCAATTGTGCAACCTCATCCGCAAATCCTCCGTGTTAAAGGATGTGCCGGTGGTGATGGTCACAGGCCACAAAGGTCTGATCGATCGGGTGAAGGCGCGCCTGGCCGGTGCCACCGATTACCTGACCAAGCCCTTTCGGCAGGAAGAATTGCTGCAGATGGTGTTTCGCTATCTCAGCTAGGGATCCCTCTAAAGGTTCGTCGAAAAAGAGATAAGGAGATGTCGATCATGGTGAAAGTTCTTGTGGTGGAAGATGTGGCCTCGGAGCGACAGCTCATCAGCGATTACCTCCGCTCAGAAGGCTATCAGGTGGTAGCGGTGGCCAACGCCCAAGAGGCATTGCAGCAGATCCGCAACGACAAACCCGATGTGGTGCTGACGGACTTGGTCATGGAAGGCATGAGCGGGCTGGAATTGTGCCGCCAAATCAAGAAAAACCCGGAAACCCAAAAGTTGCCCGTTGTGGCCTGTACTTCTAAAAATCAAGAGCTGGACAAACTCTGGGGCATGAAGCAAGGGATCGATCTTTATCTGACCAAGCCTTTTACCCGCGAAGACATTTTGCGGGCCGTGAAATCAGTAGTGCTCAGCCCGAGCTCATGATTTTTGCCACTCCTGTCCTTGCTGAGCTGCGCCTCCAGTTAGGATCCCTGTGATTATCACGAATTGTTCTTAGGAGATGTCTTAGAATTGGCAGAGCGAGAACGGCAATGGCGGTAGCTTTCTCCCCACACAGCCCTACTTCTACCCGTACCGGCGAGCTGTACTTACATCTACAGTTGGGGGTAGACTGTCGGGCCCTTTTGCCCATGGCATTTGCCCAGGAAGCTCTAATTGTTGGCCCGCACCACTTTACCCCTCTCCCCAACCAGCCCGCATGGGTGCTGGGCTTGTTCAACTATCGCAATCGCATTCTCTGGGGACTGGATCTGCCGCAATTTCTCGGCCTAGAGCCCTTGGACTTTGGGCAGCCCGAACACCACTTGGTGGTGATGCGCCCAGAATTTGGGGGCTCTGCATCGCCAGTGCGAACAGGCTTGGGCCTGGCAACCCAACACGTGAAAGGAGTAGCTCGAGTGCCCGCCGAGGAGATCCAACCCTTAACAAAAGCCCAGGCAGCACAAAACAACTTTCGACTGGAGAACTTCTACGACTCTTGCAAAGGGCTGGTGTTGGAAGGGGATGAGCCTCTCTGGGTGCTCGACCCTCTTGCCATTGTCCAAAAGCTCAACTCAGTTGATTCCTCGGCAAACCCTTGATCTTGGCGACCTTTTCCCCGACTTACCCTCACTTAAAGGCAAAATTCTATGGTTTCCTTCCGTCCCCTCTTTCTCAGGCCTGCTCCATCTTCCCGGCCCCAACGCAAAGTCGCGGGATCCCGCCTGGCCCTGGCAATCAGTTTTCCTCTGGGCATCAGCTCCCTGCTGTTTGCCGTCTCTGCCGGCAGCGTAGCCCGCACCTATTTCGAGTTCAAGCCGGCGATCTCGCGGCAGTTCACCCTGCAAAACCTGAGCGATCAGGTGATCTATTTGGATGAAGTCTTGACCATGTCTGCCCGCATGGCCGCTGCCAGCGGGGATCTGTCCTGGGAAGAGCGCTACAACATCCATGTCCCTCAGTTGGATGAGGTGCTGGCGGAGATTCAGCAATTGGATCCCGCCTCTTACGAAGCCTATGCAGCCAAAACCACAGCAGCCAACATCAAGCTGGTGGAGTGGGAAGTGCAGGCTTTTGATCTGATTCGGGCCGGCGAGCAGGAACGGGCTTTCAACTTGCTGCACAGCCCTGAGTACGAAGAGCAAAAGCGCATCTACGCCGAAGGGATCAACCAAACCCTGGAGGCCATTCGCAGCAACATTCAGGCCAGCGTCCAGCTTTACGAGCAAGATCTGCTGCAGGCTTTGATCTTTTCCGGCATCAGCTTCCCGATTCTGCTGCTGAGCTGGGGGATCATTTTGATCCTGGTGCGCAACTTTGTGCGGGAACGCAACGCCACCTACGAGCGACAAGTTTCCGACACCCGACTGGCCCAGCGGTTTGCCGATATTGCCCGGATTCGCCAAGAGCAAGAGCTGATCGATCCCCTAACTGACTTGTTGGGCGAGATGCGCCAGCGCTTCGGTGCCGAACGAGTGGCCTTCTATCGCTTGACCGCTCCCGAAGAGGCGCAGGTTATCGCTGAATCTCACGACAGCCGCCTGCCCGACACCTTGGGCACCCTCCTCCGCAGGATCCCGGCTCCGATCCAGCAGGCTCTCCACGGCGGGCAAGTTTACGCTTTTGGCCCGGTGCCTAGGCCAGATCTGGGCGCCGACTACCTGCAGAGGCTGGCCACAGCCCAACTGAAAGCCGAGATGATAGCGCCGGTGGTGCGTGGCGATGAGCTTTACGGTTTTTTGGCAATAGGCCGCGCCCAAAGCCAGAGCTGGTCTGACGAAGAACAGAAAACCTTGGCAGAGCTGGCCAACCGCCTGGGTCAAGCTTTGGGTAACCTGGGGGCGCTGGAGCAAAAAGCCGTGGCCGCCCAGGAACGGGAGCGGTCGGAAGCGCTGCAAAGAGAGCTGCTGCAGCTTATCAGCGAGGTCACAGAAGCCTCGCGGGGGGATCTCACGGTGCGGGCGCAGCTAACAGCCGGACAAGTTGGCATCATGGCGGACTTTTTCAACGTCATTATCGAGAGCTTGCGCGACATCGTGATTCAAGTGCAGCAGGCCGCCGGTCAAGTCAACCAATCCATTGGTCGTGACGAGGCAGCCATTCGCGAGTTGGCCGAAGCCGCTCTCCGACAGGCCACCCAAATCGAAGAGACCTTGCGCTCTGTCGAGCAAATGACGCTCTCAATCGAGGAGGTAGCCGATAAAGCCCAACAGGCCGCCACCGTTGCCGAATCTGCCGCCGCCACGGCCATCAACAGCAGCTTGACTATGGATCGCACAGTGCAAAACATCCTGCAACTGCGGGAAACGGTGGCCGAAACGGCCAAGAAGGTGAAGCGGCTGGGGGAATCTTCCCAGCAGATTTCCAAGGTGGTGTCCTTGATCAACCAGATTGCGCTGAAAACCAACCTCTTGGCGGTGAACGCCAGTATCGAGGCAGCCCGTGCCGGCGAAGAAGGGCGAGGTTTTGCGGTGGTCGCCGAGGAAGTCGGGGCACTGGCGGCCCAGTCGGCAGAAGCCACCCGCGAGATCGAGCGCATTGTGGAAGGGATCCAACGGGAAACCGGCGAGGTGGTACAGGCGATGGAAACCAGCACCGGCCAGGTGGTGGAGGGAACCCGCTTGGTGGAAGCAGCCAAGCAGAGCCTGGGACAAATTGTGGAAGTCTCGCGGCAGGTGAACCAGCTCTTTCAGGCCATTGCCCGCTCCACCGATGCCCAGGCAGATGCATCTCAAACGGTGCGCCAGTTGATGCAGCAAATCGCCAACATTGCCGCCCAGACGGCGGCAGCCTCGCAGCAGGTGGCCAACTCTCTCCAGGCTACGGTGGCGGTTGCCCGTCAGTTGCAGACTTCTGTGTCCACCTTCAAGGTGGGGGAGGCGGTTTAGCATGGGGCCGAATCCCACTTCCCTCGACCCACGCGAGTGGCAGGTTAGGCTGCAGTTTTTGGACGAAGCCCAGGCTTACCTCGACACCCTGGAGGCAGGGGTGTTGGGCCTGGGATCCCAGAGTTTGGATCGCCCCCGTTTGGATCGCTTGCTGCGGGCTGCTCATTCCATCAAGGGCGGGGCGGCCATGATGGGCTTTCCGGTGCTTAGCGACTTGGCCCATCGCCTGGAAGATGGTTTCAAGATCTTGCAGGTGGATCCCCAAAAAGCCGACCCCGCAGTGGAGCGCAACCTCTTGGCGGCGTTGGATTGCATGCGCCAAATAGCCCAGCAGCACCGCCAGCAGCGGCTTTTGGACGAATCTTGGCTGGCAGAGCGGGTGCAGCCTCTTTTCGATCAATTGCGAGAGCAGTTGGGAGAGTTGCAGCCTGAGGACAACGTCCAAGTCCTGGCAGCAGAGGCCGGGGGCGATATGCGGGTGCTGCTGTTTGCAACCGAGGTGGAGGCCTGTCTGCAGCGGTTGGAAGGTGTGCTGGCCCACCCCGAGCAGCCCTGTTTGCGGGAGGAGTTTCTCATTGCTGCCCAAGAGCTGGGGGCGCTGGGGGAAATGTTGGATCTGCCTGCCTTTGCCACCCTGTGCGGCTCAGTAGTCCAAGCTCTGGAGACGCTGCCGCCAAATGCCAAGGAGCAGGTGTTGCCCGTTGCTCAGGCGGCTTTACAAGCTTGGCGACGCTCGCAGGCCCTGGTGCTGGTCGGTCAGGTCGCTCTTCTCCCCAGCTCCTGGGATCCGGCAGAGCCTCCAGTTTCCCCCCCGCCAGAAGCCCCTCCCCCTGCAATGGCAGGAGCCACCGAGCTGCCGGATTCGATTCCAGCCGGGGCCAAAAGCGCTGCCGAGATGCTACGGGTGCCGGCTCGCCCTCTGGAACAGTTGGGGGAGCTGTTGGGAGAGCTCATAGGGGAGCGCAACCGCTTAAACAGTCGCCTGCAACGGCTGCGGGAGCTGGTCAGCTTGTTCAAACGGCGGGTTCGCACTCTAGAAGAAACCAACAGCCGCCTGCGCAGCAGCTACGACCGCGTCGCTGCCACCGTGCCTGCTTCCGTGCTCTTGAAAAAAGAAGGGGATCCCGGCCTGACCTTGGCCGATACCTTTGACCTCTTGGAGATGGATCGCTATGGAGAGATGCACCTGCTGACCCAAGAGGTGATGGAAACCGTTGTGCAAATTGATGAGGTAACCCACGATATCGACACCACCCTGCAGGAGACCGAAGGCAGCGCCCGCCAGCTCAGCCGCCTCTCCAGGCAAATGCAAACCCGTCTCGACCAGGTGCGCATGCAGCCTCTATCGGATTTGACGGATCGCTTCCCCAGAGCGCTGCGGGAGCTGAGCTTAGCCCATGGCAAGCCCGTGGAGCTGCGGGTCTTGGGGGGATCCACCCTAATCGAGCGCTCGATTTTGGAGGCCTTGGCGGATCCCTTGTTGCACTTGGTGCGCAACGCCTTTGACCACGGCATCGAGGCTCCAGACACCCGCCTGGCCCAGGGCAAGCCGGCCAAGGGCCTCATCGAAATTGCCGCCAGCCAACGGGGCAACCGCACTCTGATCACGGTGCGAGACGATGGGGCAGGGATCTGTCTGGATAAAATCCGGGCCCGCGCCTTGCAGATAGGGTTTTCCGCTGCCGACCTGGCTGAGGCCAGCTCCCAGGAGCTGCTGGAGTTGATCTTCCAGCCGGGCTTCAGCACCGCCGAGCGAGTCAGCGAGCTATCTGGACGGGGAGTGGGTCTAGACGTGGTACGCACCAACCTGCAACGAATTGGCGGCCAGGTGCAGGTGGAATCTTGGCCGGGACGGGGCACGCTGTTTACCCTCACTCTGCCCGTTTCTTTGAGCGTCACCCGCGTGCTGCTGACAGAATGCCAGGGGTTGATGTTGGCTTTTCCGGCCAACGCAGTGGAAGAATTGCTTATCCCCCCGCAGTTGCCTGCCGATTCCTTTCTCTGGGAAGGGGAGCAGATCCCTTTAATTCCTGTGGGCCACTGGTTTCGCTTCGCGCGCTGGCAGCCTCGCCGGGAAATTGACGAGACCCCCCTTCTCGACCGACCTGTGGTGCTGCTGGTGGTAGAAGACAACCGGCCCTATGGCCTGTTGGTGGATCGCTTTTGGCGGGAGCAAGAGGTAACTCTGCGCCCGGTGGAGGGAGGTCTGCCTCTGCCGTCGGGATTCTCCGGCTGTACGGTTTTGGCCGATGGGCGAATCGCTCTTTTCGTGGATCCGCCTGCCCTCTTGAGCTGGCTGCTCGCCCAGCGGGATCAGCCCTGTCAGTCGGCAAGGGATCCCCTTCCCCAGCCCAGGTTTGCCGCCCAGCCCACCCTGCTGGTGGTGGAAGATTCGGTCAACGTGCGCCGCTTCTTGGCCATGACCCTAGAAAGAGCAGGGTTCCGGGTTGAACAGGCTCGCGACGGACAAGAGGCCCTCGAGCACTTGCAGAGAGGAATTCCCATCCGAGCGGTGATTACCGACATTGAAATGCCGCGGCTGGATGGCTTTGGCTTGCTGGCCCAGATTCGTGCCCACCCCCTGTATGACCAGCTTCCCGTGGTCATGCTCACCTCCCGCAGTGGCGAGAAACACCGCCAACTGGCCCAGCGGCTGGGAGCCAGCGCCTACCTCTCCAAGCCCTTCCAGGAACAGGAGCTGATCCAAAAGCTGCGGCAACTGCTGCAACCAGCCTCTTCGGCACCTTCCACCGGCGTTTTGATGGCGAGGTAGTCCATGCCCCTGCTTTCCCCTCTGCGCCTGCGTCGTCTGGCTCGGCAAGAACAACTGAGAAACCGGCAGACCTTGATTACTTTCCAACTGGGCTCCTACTGCTTCGGCCTCCCTGTTGATCGGGCGCGGCGAGTTTTTAGCTGGGCAGAGTTTCAGCTTGCTCAGGAGGGCGGCCCCCAGCTTTTGGATACCGGTCGTTTGTTGCTGGGCCGAGGGATCCCTTTTCAACCGGAAGGGGTTATTCTGTTGCAGCCAGGCAGTTCTGAGGACGGATTGTCCGACCAGATCGACAACCCAGAAACAGGGGCTCTGCCCATTCCCACTCAGCCCCTCCTGCGCCGTCTGCCCTCTTCCCAGTTGCAGCCTCTCCCCAGCCGCTATGCAGCTCAGGCCCGCCAACGGGGTATTGTGCAGTGGATCCCGCCAGTTGAAGGCCAGCTCCCCCTGTTGGTGTTCGACCCTCATCTCTGGCCTGCCTGTTCTTGAGAAGGGAGAGGGGGCAGTTGCAGTTCTGGATTCTCCACGCGGGTTAGCTCCCAGCGAAAGGGCTCCCCACCCCGTCGCTGCCAATTCAATTGGAAGGGTTGCTCCAAGGCGTTCACCTGATCCCGCGTCAGGTTGGCCAAGGGGCCGCCGGAGCCCTCGATAACAAACCAGAGGGTGGCCCGTCCTTGGCGACTGGGATCCCCTAGGTCGAGCTGCACCTGCAGCGCTTGGGGTTGGAGGCGCAAGCGAAAAAATTGCCCGAAGATCTCGCGGCTGTAGGCCAGCGCCCGCTGCTTATCCAGGCCCCAACCATCGCTATAGGCCTCAGAGACCAGCATCTCCACCTGATCCCAGTTGCGCTGCTCCACCGCCCGCAGCAATCTCTCCGTGTGGACGCGGATTTGTCGCTCAGGCCGCCCGTAGTGCCAAAAGGCTCCCACCCCGATAGCCAAGACGACGGATCCCACCACCCCCCAGCGCAGCCAGGGGGGAAGGGGTGAAGGGGGAGAAGAGACAGAAGCAGACAAGGGATCCCTCTTGGGCAGTAGGGGGATTGCTCCCTCTAGCCTACGGGATCTACATGTGAGAAGATCAAAGTCCCATCCCCAAATCTGTGCAGCCTTTGCCAGGCACAGCACGCCCCCGAAGTTTAGCCAACCGGTCATGACCAAGTCCACCGACCGCCTGCTGCTGGAGTTTGAGCAGCCTGTTGCCGCCCTGGAGCAACGAATTCAAGAAATTCGGGCCTTGGCAGAAGAAAACGACATCGATGCTTCTGAGCAGATTCGCCAATTGGAAGCCAAAGCCGAAGAGCTGCGCCGCGAGATCTTCAGCCAGCTCACGCCGGTAGAACGGCTCCAGGTGGCCCGTCACCCCCGCCGCCCCACCACCCTGGATTACGTACAGACCATCTGTGACGACTGGTTTGAGCTGCACGGGGATCGCCACGGCCAGGACGATCCAGCCATTGTGGGCGGGTTGGCCAAGCTGGGGGATCAGCCGGTGATGATCCTAGGCCACCAAAAGGGTCGCGACACCAAAGACAACATCCACCGCAACTTTGGGATGCCCAATCCCGCCGGCTACCGCAAAGCCCTGCGGCTAATGGAACATGCCCACCGCTTCGGCCTGCCCCTGCTCACCTTCATCGATACGCCGGGGGCTTACCCAGGCGTCAAGGCGGAAGCTGAGGGCCAAGGAGAGGCCATTGCCACCAACCTGCAGACCCTTTTCCGGCTGGAGATCCCCATCATCTGCACCGTCATCGGCGAAGGGGGATCCGGCGGAGCCTTGGCCATTGGGGTGGGCAACCGCATCCTGATGTTCGAGCACGCCGTCTACTCCGTGATCTCGCCGGAAGGCTGCGCGGCTATTCTCTGGAAGGATGCCAAGAAGGCTCCCCAAGCGGCGGCAGCCCTGCGCATTACCGCCCAAGACCTGCTGCAACTGGAGGTGATCGACGAGATCCTGCCAGAGCCGGTTGGCGGCGCCCACCGCGCGCCCTTGGAAGCTGCTCAAACCCTCAAAGAGGCTCTTCTCAGGCATCTCAAGGAACTTTCTAGCCTGAGCGGGCGAGAATTGCGCGAGGAGCGCTACCAAAAGTTTCGCCGCATGGGAGCGTTTCTGGAGCTTTCTGAATAGACTTATGCATCCCTGATTTATAGTCGTTTCAGATTAGGGTGAGACACCTGGGCCATTGATCGCGCCAGCGGGACGGAGTCCTTGAAAAGCCTTTTGGCCCCCTGCATTATTGCTCTGCAACGCCGATGCGACCAACATTTTAGGCGTGGGTGCAGTGTCCTGGTTTGAACTGAAATGACTATATTTGGGGTTTAATTTGGGGTTTATTCGAGGGGAGAGGCCCTTTAGGAGCTGCTCTGGGATGAACTTCCGAAAGCACTCCGCGCCCTCAACCTGACCAAGAGGGGGCTAACTCCTACCAGGTTACCCGATCCCGCAGCTGCTCAATCCGGGCTGGGCCAATGCCATTGACCCGTTGCAGATCCTCCAAAGAGGAGAAGGGGCGGGCCTCGATAATGCGCTGCGCCAGGGCGGGGCCAATGCCGGGCAACTGTTCCAGCTCCGCCGCCGTGGCCGTATTCAGGTTAACGCGAGGGGATCCCCCAGGAGACGCCACCGGAAAAGCAACCGACGGGGAAGGGGATCCCGCCTCAGGAGGAAGAACGACCTCGACTTCCAGCAGCTCCGGCTCCGGTTCAGGCAAGGAAGCGGCAACGGGGACGGGGTTGGGGCAGCGACGGGACGCCTCTTCTGCCTGTTGTTGCAGGCGGCGGCTGGGGCCAAAGCGGGCATCGGCAATGAGCCGGTCGAACTCCCGCACAAAGTGATCCACCACTCGGCTATTGCGGATGATCAGGAAGTTTTCGTCGTTGAGGTGGTTGGCCGAGACCGACCAGTTGTTGGATCCGGTGATCACGGTGGCGTTGGCGGTGCCGGGATCGATGATGGCAAACTTATGGTGCAGCTTATCGCCGGGGGCGAGGTTGGGTATGCCTACAGACTGGGCCGGCAGCGTCCAGGGCAGGCGCGCCGCCTCCACCTGGCACTTTTCGTCGGGGAGCAACAGCCCCCACATCTCCAGGGTGCGGCTGTAGTCCCGGAAGGCAAAACCAGGGTCGAACACCCCGCGGATCTCCACGTTACGCTCCTGGCGCAGTTGCCTGAGTTGGTTGGCAATGCCCGGATCCGTAAAGACGAACAGAGCCAGATCCACCTGTTGCCGGGCTTGGGCCAGGGTGGCGGCAATAATGCCGTTGGAGGTGGCTTCGTAGGGCAGGGAGCGACTGGTAGGAGAAAAGTGAACCCCCACAATGGCATCGTCAATGTACACCGTTTCCAGGGAACGCTTGAGCTTTTGCACGCCGAAGCGGCTATCGGTCAAGCCACCGGGGCCATCGCCCCACATGAGATCAAATTCCTCGGTGTAGAGGCGGGCCAGCTCGGGACTATCCAGCAGCAGCAGGTGATTGGCATTGCCGACGCTGTCGGGGGCATCAAAGTCCCCGTGAATATCAGAGAGGGTGAAATTGGCCGATCCGGTCAAGACTTTCTGCCCGTCGATCACCACAAATTTGTGGTGCATCAGGCCGCTGCCCTTGGAGCCATCGGCGGTATCATCCAGCCAGGGCACCCGCCCCCCATCCAGCAAGGCGTACACATCTCGGCTGGCAATCTCCTCGGGAGAAAACCGTCCATCCCGGTTCACATCCACCAGGTTGCGGTACTCCTCGAACTTGCGACGGCTGCGCTCGTCCAGCGCCCGCACTTGGTCAGGGGTGAGCTGGTGCCAGGCTCGCACGTAGGTGTTTTCAGTAATAAAACGCACAGGGATCCCCGCCTGCCGCCGCTCCACCAGAGCTTGGGCAATGAGCGGTAGGTTCAGCTCTTGCACGGCAATATCCACCGACTGCCGAGCGGAGCGAATCTGGGAAATGATCAACTCTTCCAGGTTGTAGCCGTAGCGGCGGATCTGGCGGTAGGGATCCCGATAGGTGCTTTCCCGGCTTTGGTTGAACACCACCCGGATGCGGGGGTGCTGCGGCAGAGGGGCCAGGGTGGGCAGCTCCGGCTCTTGGGGGTAGGCTCTGGGCCGAGGACCCACCCAGTAGCCGATCAAGACCAGAATGAGAAGCAGAGCAACCCAGGGCAGCCAGCAGCGGAGTTGCCGCAGCCACGACGGGATCCCGTTCATCGAAAAAACTAGGCTGTGTTTACTTTTAGTATGAGGTGAGGATAGTTTTTGGGCAAGGTCTGATGAGTTGCCTTGTCATAGATGACAATAAATAGCAAAAGATTCTGGCTTTTCTGCGAACAGAACCCCACATTGGCAAAGAGGCAGGATGCAAGCGGTTTATCGAGGGCGTGCTGTGGATGGCTCGTTCTGGCTCCCCCTGGCGCTACCTCCCGGAAAGATGTGGAAAGTGGTACACCGTTTACCCAAGATTCCATCACTGGAGTCGCTTGGGAGTCTGGGAAAGAATGTTTCAGTTCTTCATCACAGAACCCGATTGAGAGCATCTTATCCTGGACTCAACTATCGTTCGTGCTCACCCCTGTGCAGCCAGAGGGGAGCAAGCCTTGGGCAGGAGTCGAGGTGGATACAGCTGGCAAAAAGAACGCACGAAAGTGATAAGGGAGAGTCGGGTGGTGATTCCTTCTAGGAAGAAGAGGAGGGTGGTGCGAGATTACGACCGGCATGTTTACAGAGAGAGGCACCTAGTAGAGTGCTTTTTTTCAGAAGCTAAAGCAGTATCGGCATTTGTTTTCTCGTTTTGACAAGTTGGCCAGGAACTTCTTGAGCTTTCTCTACTTCGCAGGTGCTCTCTTCTGGCTAAAGATCAACACAACCTAGGTCTGAAACCCCGCTCTTGAGGGCGGCTTTACTCTCCATAAAACCTCCAGGAACAAAAGCATAAGTACCGCACATCCTCTCTTTTGGCGCTCTGCGTCAACCTCTTCCCGCTCCGTAAGCAATGCAAACTTAACCTCCCCCCAGAACTGCCACCCACAAAAGTGAGCCCCCACCTGGGATGACGCACCAAACTGCCGCGCTTCAAACCCAGACTGATAGTCCCCCCGTAGGGCAGTCTTTTCCCACCTTTGGCCGGTTGCAAACGATGCAGTTGACGACGATGAAACCGTAGAGGAACTACTATGAGCATCTGCCGGTTGTCAGGTTGCAGGTGCCCACCGGTTACGGAGTTAGCCAACACCCACGCATCCACGCAGTGAGCCTCAAAGACCTCGGCTGTCTTTTTGTTGGTTTTCTTCAGCCCAAGGGCGTCCCGCATCTGCTGGGTTTCCCACCCTGAACGGATCAACACTTGCCCCAAGCCCGCTAGTTGTTGATAAAACCACTGCTTACCCACCTCTAGGGGGGAGAAAGACACGTCCCAGCGACGCTGGCCTGAGGTCTTCGCCTTAATGTCCTCCACCACAAATACGGATATGGGAAACAACTTGCTCAGCCACCTGGCAAGACAGAGCTTCCACTGCCACCGAGCCTTGGTGGAAGGGGGCAATCCGCCTCTAGCCCGGTTCGCTCTCGGTTGCCGACAGGGCGTTTGGCGATACCGCCTCAACCGACGCATGTTTCGACGCTGCTCAACATGCTCCTTCACCCAATTAACCGCGTCCGCTTGGATGTTGAGGTAGGTGTGTGCGGCTGATTTGACCGACCACCCTTCTTTCTTGCTTCCTGGGTCAATACCGACGGCTATGGGTTGGGTTTGCCGGTCAGAAGGTTCCCCGTTGAGACGAACACAAAACACCCCTCTCTTCCAAAAGGGAGTAGCCTTGCCGGATTTAACCCACCGCCTCGCCCGGCTGGGAGTGGTCGGCATGAGGGGGTTTTGGTTGTGGTCTACGACGGGCACGAACATGCGGTAAGTCTCCTTGCGGAGTATGTACATCCCTTCGCCCCTGGCCGACGTAGAGGTAGCAAACTAGGGAAGCATTCGCTACGTACTTTGGGCTGCCACGCCCAGTCGGCTCAGTCTCCTTCAAACGCCCCCCATGACTGGGTTGCTTGGGCAGGCTAGTCTTTCCTTGCCCTTGGGGTTTCAGGCTGGCTAGGCCCTACTCCCACAAGCCCCCAGCTAAGAATGGGGGTACTTGACGGCCTTTCTCCTCTCCAGCAATCACAGCCCCAGGATACCGAACTTTACGGCAGCTGTTTCTGCGCCAAGGTGCTCTCTGCTCTACTCTAGGGCCACCCGTGAGAGAAAGGCTTTTGACCGCCGATATTCAAGCCTCTAACGGCATCATCCACGTCATCGATGCAGTCTTGATCCCGCCGCGTTAGGAATTGGGCCACCACTTCGGGCATCATAGAAGCATCGAGATCCAGCACTTTATTGGGGAGATTCAGCGTGGAGCGGCCTAAGTGGGTAGCAATCGTTACAGGGATCCTGGCCATTGCTCTGGGGGTGGGCTACTTGCTGCTGGCACAGCTGTTGGATTATCGCGGGGGCGAGTTTTTGCCGGCACCGCTGGAGCCGCCGGCGATTTTGGGAGAGGGGATCCCTGGCTCATGGGGCCGGTTGAGCTGAGGGCGCTTTTGACTTCCTGCTTCCCCTTCCTCTTTTACTTGCGGGTGGCTGATCCCCAGCAAAACTCTTGACAAAATTGTATGCTCAGCTACAGCAAGCCCTATGCTGGAGAAGCGGTTGCAGATTCAGTTGACAGCGGGGGCTGTCCTCTGGGATGACCGGTCGATTTTGGCTTTTTGATCTGGAGATCTGGGCAGGCTGTGGGTTGGGATGGTGCTGTCGCGCTCCACTTGGGTGTGGTTGTGGGCAGGGCTGGGTTTGGCGGCCCTGAGCCAATATCTGCAATGGGTTGGCGGGATCTACAGCTTCGTGGCTCCCCACTCCGAGCCTCTTGCGGAGCTGGTGGTGGGCGCCATCCTTGGGGGGACAGCAGCAGCAGGTCTGGCAGCGCGCCATTGGTGGCAGCAGGCTGGCCGACGGCAAAGTACTCCAAACCAGCGGACACAACCGCTGCGGCGGGTTAAGTTAACGCGGAATCAGGTGCAAGCCGATCTGGAAGATGCCGATCGCCTGATCCAGAAGCTACAGAATGACATCAGTCGCCGTGCCCTGCGTGCCAAGCTGCAAGAGATCAATCAGCGGCTTAACCAGGAGGAATTGCATCTGGTGGTGTTCGGCACCAGTTCCGCCGGCAAGACCTCGTTGATCAATGCCTTGATGGGCCGACCAGTGGGCGAAACAGCCCCCACCCTGGGCACCACCCAGCAGGGATCCATCCACACCTACCAATTGGAGGGCTGGAACGGCCCCATTTCCCTTACCGACACACCTGGGCTGCTGACGATTGGGGGAGCAGGGGAAGCGGAAGCCCGCGCCCTGGCCCAGAAGGCGGATCTGCTGATCTTGGTGGTGGCCGGAGACCTGCTGGCTTCGGAATATGCCGAAATGCTGGAGTTGGCCCGGCTGGGCAAATCCGCCATCCTGGCCCTCAACAAAACCGATCAGATGCTGCCGGAGGATGTAGAGACCATCTTGGCCCATTTGCGCCGACGCACCGCCGGTGTTATCCCTGCCGAACAGGTGGTGGCCATCGCCGCTGATCCAGAGCCCCTCAAGGTTCGCTACTACTCCGAAGATGGCTCTGTGTGGGAAACTTGGGAGCCGCAGCCCCCCGAGACAGAGGCCCTCATCCAACAAATGGCTCACCTGCTGCAGCAGAAGGGATCCCACCTGCGCTTGGCCAATGCCTTGTTGCAAACCCGAACTCTCAGCGAAGCCGTCCAGCAGGCCCTCCAAGAAGAACGTCGCCAACAGGGTCGCCAGATCGTGGAACGGATGCAGTGGGCCACCGCTGCTGCCCTGGCGGCAAACCCTCTTCCTGCTTTGGATGTGCTGGCAGGAGTAGCCATTCAGGCGCGCATGATCGGGGAACTGCACCAGGTGTTTGACCGACGCATTACCTTGCGCCGGGCCCAGCAAATTGCCCAGAGTTTGGCGCAAATGGTGGTGCAACTGGGGGGGCTGGAGCTGGCTACTCAGGCTTTGGGCTCTCTGCTCAAGGCCAGCCCCTTGATGGTTATGGGGATCCCCCTGCAGGCAGTGACGGGGGCCTATCTGACACGGGTGGCGGGGCTCAGCTACCTAGAGTGGCTGTCCTCTGGGGATCCCTGGCAAGAGGAAATCCTGCAAGAGCGGATTAGGCAGCAGCTCCAAAACCGTCATCCTCTGGCCTTTCTCACCCAACTGGCCCGCCAAGCCCATTCCAATAGCTAGTCGAAGCATCCGTCTTTTCGCCGCCACAGGCCCAACCTATCCCGTTCTCCGCCCGCTGCGGAAAATCCATTACTCCATTACACTGAATACAGCTTTCTAAATACAGCTTTTTCTGATACAGCTTTTTCTGGGCTTGACTTTGTAGAAGTTCTGTAAATCAGCGGGATCCAAGTCACAGAAGAGAGAACATTAGGAACATTAGTCAGTGTTGCCGGAAAAAGCTGCCCAGGTCTTATCATGGGTCAAACCAAGCCCATCATCCTGTAGTCTGCTGCCCTAAACTGGCTCCGTTGGCACCTTATGTCTTCCCCCAACCTGACCCTGCCCATTCAGTGGATTGATGTGGATTCAGGAGAGGTGGTGGAGGAATGTCCTTGGGAGAGCAGTCCCCATCCGGGCACCTACGTCCAACTGGCAGAGCAGCACTACCTAGTTCTGGAAAAGCGTCATTCCTACCGGCTCCGGCAAGGCAAATACCACCTGTGTGGGATCCGCGCCCTGGTGCGTTCGGTCACCCCACCTCAGGAAGTGGGAAGGTTCCTGGGGGATCCCTCCTGTCGGTTTAATGCTCACTCGCCCTTGCTGCGTTGTGCCGTCAACCCCAGCGGGCCCTGTCAGGGCTGCCCCCACTACGAGTCGGCCCCGCGTTGCTAGCCCTCCAGCTCCAGAGCCAACACCTGGGTCAGCGCACGGTTGGTCTTTTCGCGAAACTCGGCCACGCTCACCCGTCCCAGCAAATACACGGCCAGCAACATCACCGCTGCCTCCACCCCAAAGACGGTGGCATAGGCAAGCACTGAAGAAGTGGGGAAGAGAATGCGCCCCAGATCGAGCAAAGCCCCACCAAGTAAGGTGGAAACTGCCTGGGACATGGCCTGGGCCAGTCCCCAAGCCCCGATAAAGGTGCCTGCCGTCTCCGCTGCCGTCAAATCCAACATGAGGGTAATGGCGCCATTGGTGGTGATCCCAGAAGCCAAACCAAACAGGATCATGCACAGTTGCAACAGCCGTGAATTGCCTGTAAACCCTGAGGCAATGGTCAGCCCAAAAGAGATGGCCACCAGCAGACAGCCCAGACGGGCCGTTGTCTGTTTGCCCAGCTTGGGCACAATGAAAAATCCGGTCAGCACAATCCCTGCCAAAATACCCAGGCTCCAAAAGGCATTGAGCTGGGTGCTCTGGGCCACCGTCATGCCAAACACCTCGCCGCCGTAGGGTTCTAGGATCGGCTGTTGGATAAACAGGCCCATGGTCATCAACACCAAGAAGCCGAAAAAGATCAGGGTTTGGCGGCTGGCGGTCAGCACCTTGATGGCCGTGCCAAGGGTGATTTGGTCTTCCCGTCCGGCCAAGGTGGAACGGGATCCGTAGCGGGAATAGCGCTTTTCCACCCCCCAGGTGGCGATCACCCCCAGCAGGATCACCACGGCTGGAATGATGATGAAGAGGCGATTAATGGTGCTCTGCAGGTTGTCCGGATCCAAGCCCCGCAGCAGAACTGCCGAGCCAATGGCCCCGCCGGCAATCCCCACCATCAACATAGACCAGACGATCCCCACCAACTTAGAGCGGTTGTCCTCGTCTGACACATCCACCAGCAAAGCCGCAAAAGGCGTGGAGCAGGCGCTGAGGCAGAGACCATAAAGGGCAAACATCAAACAGGCCAAGCCTATCCAGCCATAGGTGGCTCCAGACCAGCCCGTAGCCGCAAAGCTATCCCCCAAACCCCACACCACCTGCACCCCCAGGAAGATACAAACGGCAAATAGCACTGATCCCAGACGCACATAGCCGGTGCGATGCAGGCCAAACAGGGGCTTGGCATCCGAGAGCTGCCCAAACCAAACCCGAGCCGGGGAGACCAACTGGTGCATGGCCAGGGATCCCCCCACCACCGTTGCCGGGATGGCCAGCAGATCCGTGTCGATCATGACGCGGTTCAGCACTCCCAGAGTGAGCAGCGACATCATTCCCAAGCCCATTTGAAACAGGCCCAGGCGGAACATGACATGCAGCGGCAAAGACTGAACCTGCACCTGAGGCTCTGGAGAAGTTGAAGTTACAGAAGCGTTGACCTCGGGATCCCGGCGAATACTGGCCATGATCTGGAATGATTCGAAAGGGTGCTACAGCTTTTTATCGTAGCCCAGGCAGCCTGGGATCCCGGCAAAAGCATGGGGTTGCCAAAAGCGAAACCGCCACGTCCTGATACATTTACGCTGAACACTGCTGAACATCACTGTTCAACTATGCAGCGATAGCATTCTGTTTGTTTCCAACCAGAATGGCGGTATCCCGCAAAGCTTTGAGTAGAATACCCAAAGCGCAGTTTCCGTGTCGTCTTACTACCAATTTTCTGCTTTGCTTTGGCTACCATGTTGGCAGACTCGAAAGTAAACAGAAAGATCAACTGGTAGTAATCCGTACTGAACATATTATACATTATTTTCAGTATAGTTGAGCTTATTATTGACTAGAGTCATGCTCTCCCCTTTTGGGAGCTATTGTCAGGGTATAGTCCCCCAATTTCCAATCCTCAGGAATATTGCTATGCGCGCCCCCATCCCCTGGCTGCTGAGTTCACTGAGCTGGGTGGGCATTTCCCTGGCCGGAGCAGCCCTCGTCCCTACACTGATGGTGTCCACCTCGCAGGCAACCCCTATGGATTTTCCCCTCCACCAGTCCCTTTCTTCCCCCTCGCCTTTAGAGTGGGCAGAGTACTTGGCCTACAGGCAGGTGATTGACCAGACGATCTCCATGACCTGGGATCCGCAAGCGCGAGCCTTGGCAAAGCAGTATGGGCTGGATATCGTCAACATCACCTGGGAAGATACCGGACGCCACAAGGGATCCGCCCTTGGCCCCAACATCAGCGACATGACCATCCAGGTACAACAGCTCAACCCCAGAACGGGCCGCTACGAGCTGAGCTTGATGCCGGTGATCCGCTACCCCAACTTTGCCGATCTGTCTGCCGACCTGCCCCTCGACAGCCTGCAGGTGCTGGTGGGCAACGAAAAAGGAAAACCCCTGCAACCAGTGTCGTTGCGAGAGCTGCTGGGGAATCTGCGCCGCTACTTGCACGATCCTGGCTCCTGGGCCGGCAACCGCAACTCTCTGCTGGCCCCACGGGATAGCCATGTGTTGGTGAGCGCCCAAGCTGCCTTTTTGCCCATCCCTGCCGGGGGATCCGCTCAATTCAACCCGGTGCTGTTCAACTACCAATCCCATCCCGGTAACCCAGCCGTACTGGCCATTTTGGCCACCCGCGAGGGCACCAGCATTACGGTGATCGAGAACCGCACTGAAGATAAGGTAGATAAGGTGGGCGAAGCTATTTGGGGCCAGCGCCTTTTCTTCAACCAAAATGGTGAACGGGCCAGCCTCACCGGGCAGCGCCTCAGCGATTTTCGGGCCGAGCAAGCCGCCAACCCAACCCCCAGAGATCCCCATTCGGCGGAAGTAGCAGAAGAAGCCCTGAACCTGGTGATGCTGATCCAAGTGCCTCTTCATCAGCGGCAGCCGCCGCGAAGGGAAGTTGAGGATATCTCTGTCAAGTTTTTCGGACCCGCAGCCGACCTGGCCGGCCTCAGCAATGTAGAAGCCGCTGTCATCGGACATGGAGAGGTAGAGGGCCCCTTCACCGAGGTCAACAACCTGGACATCGAGCGGGATCCCCGCTTTCCCATTCGGGTCACGATCCAGTTCTACATAGCCACCGACAATGGCGTGGTCTCTGCTGA
This sequence comes from Thermostichus sp. MS-CIW-41, assembly GCF_054058915.1. Classification (NCBI taxonomy): domain Bacteria; kingdom Bacillati; phylum Cyanobacteriota; class Cyanophyceae; order Thermostichales; family Thermostichaceae; genus Thermostichus; species Thermostichus sp. MS-CIW-41. Next base: position 10,661 of record NZ_JBSSBO010000016.1, on the reverse strand, counting down.
AGACATGGCCCAAATCCACCATCAAATTGCCCGCGTCTATCGAGAGGCCGACTATGTGGGCAGCTTGGTGATTCAGGGGGATACAGGCCGACCTACGGAGTACGACCGTGATGCAGAGACAGAGCGCCCCTTTCCCTTTCCTGGGTGGCCGTGGCGTTAGGGCCTGCTGCGCATTTTTCCCACAGCCTGCAAGCGGGTGGCAGCATCTTCTCGCCCTAGAGTTTCTCTACTACACTGACAACTGACCTGGTGCCAAGAGGAGGGGGTGTCGGCCCGATATCCTCGGCAAGGTCAGGGTCTGCAGAGACAGTTGCCAAGGTCTCATTTCTTGAGGCCATGGTGCTTGTCTGTGCCAGCTCTTGCCCAAGGCAGTGGGGAGTTTTTCCTGCAACACTATGGCTGACGCAGTTCCCGTTCGGCGCTACGACCTGTTTGTGCAGGCTTCCCGGCTGCTGCAGCGCTACCGGCAGCTCACGCCGGAACTCCGTCCGATAGGGCTAGAGGTGGCTCTGGCCATCCAATATCACCGTGCTCAGGCCGGATCGGGATCCCTGCTGCCTTGGGTGGGATCCCCCCGCGGATTACCCTTGCAGCAAGTGGCCCAGCGCATTTGCGACCCGTTTTACAGCAAAACCCATCCTCTTTTGCCGACCCTACCCGAAACTGGCGAGCCTTTGGTGTGGCCTCTGTTCAACCAGGGGGAAAACGGTTTGATCCGGCCCCTGGCCCCGAGCAAAGTGGGCGGGAAACTGGCGGAACGGCGCTGGCTCAAAGCCTGCAACAGCCAGGAAGGGATCGGCTGTCATGCTTTGGCGGCCCACCTGTGGCAGGACGAGCGCTTTTTGGCCGAAGACCGGGATCTCTGTCCTTTCCGCCTTTATGACGGGCGCTACCCCTTGAGCGTGGATCAAGGGCGACAGACTTGCGGCTTTGACGATCACCCCTGTGGCTGGCAGCCGGGACACCCCAAAATGTTGCAGGTGGTGGGCAAAGGCAAACAGGCCGAGATCCTGCTCCCCCACTGGACGGATGACATGTGGGCGATGCTCATTCCCTCCCATCGTCCGCTGCCGATTTACCCGCTCTTGGTGATGCTTTACTTTGGCCAGGAAACTTTGCAAAAGGGGCGGAGCAGCCTCTCCATCGAGCAATTTCGTCTGGATTTTCAGTTTAGCCAGTCTCAACTGCGCCTGTTGTTCGACACCCACCCTGAGCACCCCTTGAATCGACACCTGCTTACCTGGGCTCAGCAGCCAGAGGTGGAGTGGGGATCCACAGAACTCTTGCCCCAGATGCCGCCCCTCCTGCATCAACCTGCTGGGGGCAAGGTGGTTTTGGATCCCGATGAGCCGCCCCAGTTCCGCAGCAGTGGGATCCCTCACAGCGCCGGGACAGACCCGCTGATGGCAGAACGCCGCCGTCGACGTCAGTTGGAGCGCAGCGAGCGCCACAACGAGATCTTGCACCAGTTTCGCCGCTGGTTCCGCCTGGCTGGGCTGGAGGTGCGCGAAGACCAACACACCTTTGACTTTTTGGCAGTGGCGGACGGGCACCTGCTTTTGGCCGAAGTGAAGCTCCTGCACCACAAGGATGCGGCAGAGGCTTTGCAGGAAGTGGTGGGACAGTTGCTCTACTATGAGCGCTTTGCCCTCGGCCCTTGGATCGAGCAGGGCTTTTCCGTTCAGAAGGCCGCCGTTTTCGATGGGCCACCGCCAGATCCCTATGTGCGATTTCTAGAAGACCTGGGCATTGCCACCTACTGGATCAACGAACAGCAGATGATCGATGGGCCGGAAAACTCTTTGCGTCTGCTGCGCCAAATGGGAGTACGGGTACGACCGGATCCCGAATTGGGGGATTAGGGGAAAAAGCCTGCCCATGTTCTCCCCTGAGTTTTGACTCAGGCGGGGGTAACTTCTTGTCTTCTTAAGCGTACCTTAGCTGCCCCTTTAATTCCTTCCTGAAGATGGTATCCATACAGACGGTAAAAATACGGGATCCTTTGAAGTTTCGGGAGGAGTGAAGCAGATGTGGTCTAGGGTTACTTCGCGTCGTGTTGCCCAATCAATTGCGGTGCTAGTTTTTGGTTTGGTGCTTTTGGTTTCTCTGCAAGGGTTCGGCTCCAGAAGAACTCTTTTGCCAAAACTTACACCTGTGCCAGCACCGACCCCGACTTCAACACCCACAGCCACGCCAACACCGACGCCCACGCCGACCCCGACTTCAACACCCACAGCCACGCCAACACCGACGCCCACGCCGAGAGGCTGTGATCCCAACGCCAACCTGATCCCAGTTGGCACTGTCCAGGGCACTGGCTTCACTTCCCCCCTGGTGAACCAAACAGTCACGGTTTCTGGAATCGTAGTAGGAGACTTTGAAAATGAGGGGGTGGCTGGCCAAACCTATCTCCAGGGCTACTACCTACAAGATGATGGTGACGGGAATCCCGCCACATCAGATGGCATCTTCGTTTTCAGTGGCACAGCTAATAACGTCAGGCTTGGGGATAGGGTTCAGGTGACCGGAACGGTTGCTGAGTTCCGCCAGCAAACCCAGCTCTCCAACGTCACCAGCTTTACTGTCTGTAGCTCTGACAATCCGTTGCCGGCCCCAGTGCAGATCTCTCTACCGCTGACTGCGGAGCAAAGGGAAGCTCTGGAAGGAATGCTGGTCACATTTGGAAATCAGCCCCTGTTTGTAACCGACTCCTTCTTGCTGGGACGCCACGGGGAGCTGAGTGTGGCCACAGAGCGGTTGTTCACTCCTACGCAAATTGCGGCTCCCAGCCAGGCAGCTGCCATTCAAGCGGAAAACGACCGAAAGCGGATTCGCATTGATGACCGGCTGCTCACCCAAAACCCAGATCCGGTTATCTACCCCACTCCGGGTGGCCTGAGCGCGGCTAACACTGTGCGCGGCGGCGATCGCGTCAGCAACATCACCGGGATCATGACCCAGTTGCGAGGCCGGAATGTCAGTGGCGATGTGGATGCGACCATCGACTACCGTATCCACCCCAATGATCCCAACAACTTGCCCAGGTTTACAGCCACCAACCCTCGCCCGCAAAACCCACCCTCAGTAGGGGGCTCCCTGAGGGTAGCTAGCTTTAACCTGTTCAACTACTTCAACACCTTCGGCAACGCCTGCTTCCCCAATAACTCCTCCTGTCGGGGAGCCAGCAACGCCACCGAGTTCACCCGCCAGCGGGATAAGCTCATCGAGGCTATTCGCCGCATGGATGCCGATATCGTAGGCCTCAACGAGTTAGAAAACGATGGATACGGTTCGAATAGTTCCATTCAGGATTTGGTGAACGGGCTCAACCAGGTCATGGGGGCAGGAACCTACGCCTTTGTGAATGTTGGAGTGCCCAACCTGGGCGGCGATGCCATCACCAACGGCTTTATCTACAAGCCAGCTACGGTTGAAATTGCCCCCGGCACTAACCCGGCCTTCCTGGACACAGGGGAATTCACCCAAGGCCCCGGACGCTTCCATCGTCCTCCTCTGGCTGTAACCTTCCGGCAGCGGAGCAACAACGCCACCTTCACTGTTGTGGTCAACCACTTCAAGTCCAAGGTTTCTCCCTGCGATCCTATTGACAACGATCCCTTCCAAGGCAATTGCAACGGCAACCGCACCCGGGCCGCTCAGCAACTCTTGAGCTGGCTCGCCACCAATCCAACTGGCTCCACCGATCCGGATGTGTTGATTATGGGGGATCTCAACTCCTACGCTATGGAGGATCCGATCAAAACTCTGGAGGCGGGCGGGTTCATCAACCTCAATGGCTCCAACAGCTACTCCTTTAGCTTCCAAGGACAGTGGGGATCCCTGGATCATGCCCTGGCCAACAGCAGTCTGAGACCCCAAGTTACAGGCTCAGCTAAGTGGCACATCAACGCTGATGAGCCCGTGAGCTTGGACTACACCCTGAGCTTCAAGAGTCCCTCTCAGCAGAGCCTCTTCTACGCCAGCGATCCCTTCCGCTCTTCCGACCACGATCCGGTGCTCGTTGGCTTGAACCTGACTCCGGCCCCAACACCGACGCCGACGCCCACACCGACACCGACGCCCACACCGACACCGACGCCCACACCGACACCAACTCCTCCTTCCGTTAACCTGCCTTTGACTGAAGGCTTTGATAACTGCAACCCTGCTCCAGCCGGCTGGCAGATTGTGGATGTGGACGGCGACACCAGTCGTTCCTGGCGTTGTGTCAACTCCCTTGCCGAGGCCAACGCTTTCAACGGTCAGCAACCGGGTAATGACTGGCTGATCACTCCTCCTCTGAACCTGGCTTCCGTCAGCAACCCAGTTCTGACCTTCCGCAATCAGAGTTCTTTTAGCGATAACGGCCTTCCTCCTTCGCAACAACTAAGCGTTCTTTACTCCACCAACTACAGCGGTGCAGGCACTCCAGCGGCAGTGAATGCAGCCACTTGGACTGCTCTGACGATTCCCACTCTCTCTACGGGCAGCTTCGTCGACTCCGGCCCGATTTCTCTGGCTGGGATCCAGCCTTCCAACCGTGTTTACATTGCCTTCCGCTATCGCTCTTCTGGTACAGCTTCCGGCTCGGCCACTCGCTGGCGGGTGGATAGTGTCAACATCTCCGGGAACTAGGTGTGGGATCCTAGTGCCAACCTGAGTCTGATTGGCAGTGGCTGGGAAAGTGGATCTGCTTCCTCAGCCGTAACGCTCTCCTATGTGGTCTTGGCCGGGATCCACCGTTGCTCAGCGGGTTTCGAGCAGAGGGATTGACTTTTGGAGCACGGACTAAAGGGAGAGGAGCCGGGGGTGGTTGCCTTTGGCGGCACGGAGCGCTTAAGACACTTCGGGAGAAAAATGGTTGAGGATCCGGGGGGATTGCAATGTCCTCGTCTCAATCGAAATGACCTCATTATGGGATCCCAGCCTGGGCGCAGATTTGCCCCTGTCGGTCGAACAACGTCACCGCCAACAGCAGGGATCGACCGGCATACTTTTGCACATAGCCTGTGGCTCGCTCCAGGATTTGGCGAGCCAACTCCTGCATCACGGGTGCTGCCCAGCCAAGGCCATCCAGATGGTGCACCGCTGCCTCTACTGTCCGCAACTCCAGCACTTGCCGTGCCTGTTCTGCCGTTCCCCCACGCCGGATCAGGGCTGCCGCCAGAATTTCCAAGCGGGCATCGGCCACGTGGCTGGAAGTGGTGAAGATCCCCCCTGCCAGCTTGATCAGCTTGCCGTGGTAGCCGATCAAATGAATGGACTCCGCCCCCCGCAGCGCCGCTTCCACCAGCAACGGCCCTATCCAATTGGCTACTCGCAGGATCTGGTCTTCCGGGATCCCTTGCCGCAGCGCCACTTGCTGCCCATGGCTGCCCACGCAAAAGATCAAATGCTTGTGCCGCTCCAACTTTTGTTGCAGCTCTTGGCGGGCTTGCTCTAAGCTCTCAACACTTGAGGAAGGCTCCACCTCCGCCCGCGTTCCCAACAGGGCCAGCCCTTCCAGCACCCCAAAAGCGGCATTGGAGGTGCGCTCGGCCAGCAGCTTTCCTTCAGGCAAGATAATGCGAACCCGCAACCGGCAATCGGGGGGGATCCCGGGCAAAAGATTGATCTCAAACAAACGGCGGGCATAGGCATAAATGGCCGGGCTGCCATCGGTGCGTCGCCCCAGCCCTTCCCCGGCTTCCAAGATCAAGGGGGGATCCTCGGGATCCCTCTCCTCCAACCTCACCCAAGCCCAGACCGGCGTGTCGCGGGTGAGATCCAGGTGGGGGCCGGGATCCGAGCGGGTAATGGCCAGAGCTGTTGCCTTCTCCAAGGCAGCTACCTGCTCCACCGGGATGTGGATCCGAGCCTCAGGGGACTGGGGCTCAGCCTGCACCGCAACAACCAAGCGCCCCCCTTCCTTCTCCAAAGGGATCCCCAGAAGGTGGTGAAGAGCAGCCCTGGCCGAGGCAACGGCGAAAACGGGCAAGGTATAGCCCCGCGGTCGGGATCCCTGAACAGCATCCTGCATCTGTAGAGATTTTTGCTTGGGAAATGGGTAACCGGAAAACCAAAATCTCCGGAAAATGCACACCTCAATTGTGGCTTGTGAGAGAACCCAGGAGTTTCGGGGAACACCTCCCGGAAGCAATCGTTAAATGATCTGGGGGAAGAAGAGGGGATCCGAAATTTGCCTTTTTCAATGAAGGTAGTCGAAAACTGGGGCAGCTATGAGCGAAGCAGTGCAGCACTATCTTGAGCGTCTGGAGTCGCAAATACAGGAGCTAAAAGCTGCCATCGAGCGGATGCCCGAGCAGGTGGTGGCCGTTCTCCTGGCTACCCAGGAAGCCAAAAAAAACACCCCCGCCCCCTCCCGTTACAGCGTTCTAATCTCAGACTTGGTGGAAGATGGCAGCCACAACTTCCTGCTGGATGATGAACCCACCGTGGTGAGCAACCGCAGCATGGGGCATGAGCTGGCCCCCGAAGCCCAAATACAGCGCCTGAGTGCCCAGTTAACCGCTGCCTACAACCGCATTGCCGCTCTGGAAGAGCAGCTCTTGGCCCAGCGCTTGCAACACTAGACTAAACCACTAAACTGACACTCATCTAGCAAGGCTTCAGCGGGGGGCAGCAGAGGGCTTGCCTTTGCGTTGCACATCCTGCATCTGGAAGCCGTGCTTGCGCAGCTCTTGATCCAGCACCAGCTCGTTTTCCACGTGATCCACAAACAACACGCCGTTGAGGTGGTCGATTTCGTGCTGGATCACCCGCGCCAGCAAATCGTCCGCTCGAAGGGTGCGGGGCCGCCCCGTTTCATCCTTGAACGAAACCACAATCCCTTCTGGGCGCATGACCTCGCAGAATACCCCCGGAATGCTCAGGCAACCCTCCTGCCCGGCAACGGCCTCGCCAATGTACTCGCGAATCTCCGGGTTGATCAGCACCAGCGGTGGCACCTCCGGCTTATCGGGATAAAGATCCACCACAATCATGCGCTTGGGAATGCCAACCTGCGGAGCCGCCAGACCAATCCCATCAAAGCTGTACATGGTCTGCAGCATGTCCCGGGCAAGCTGGCGGATCTCGTCGTTGACCTGGCTGATGCGCTTGGCCGGCTGCCGCAGCACCTTGTCCCCCATGCGATAAATGTGCAGGGGCGGATGCTTCAGCTTCACTTTGGGAACGGCAACAGAAAGGGTAGCCACCATCCGGCAGATCTCACAGAATAACAGCAGGTATCAGGCCTGGATCCCCATTCTACATTCAGTCCTGGTTGTGCTGAAACCATTGTTGCCTAGCTCTCCTCTCGTTTTTGATTTTGAAGAGGGGGTAGGGACCTGTTTGGGATGATCATGGCTCAGGGTTGCCGTCGCCAGCCTCTGGAAGTCGTTGGGCCTGTTGGTCAATTCCCTGCTTAAAGCCCAAGGCCACCAAAATATTGGAGAGGGTGAGAAAAGCCTCTGCCCCTCCATGCAAGGGATCCACATTGGCCAGGGAAGTGCCGTAGTGAACCTGAGCGTACAGCCCTGCCGGGATGCTGACGGCCACAAAAAGCAACAACAGCCAAAATCCAACCAAGGCCAAACGTGGGATCCGGCGCAGCCGCGACAGAAAGAATAAAAAGACCAAGTAAGGGAACAGAGAGAGGGCAAATAAACTGTTCATCGCCTAGTCGGGATCCCCCTCCTGTGCAGGCTCGTCGGCTCTCTCAGCTCGCCAAATGCGGTAGGCAGCCCAAGCCAGGGTACAGTTGCCCAGCAAGGTGAAGCTGGCCTGTGCAGTCACCACCCAGTCTAACTTGGGGTCGTTGTCAAACCAGTGCCAGGTGATCGCGCACATCGCCCCCGACAAAGCAGGCAGCATCGCCCAGCTTAGACCTCGCCATTCGGGCCGGCCCACTCGCTCCCCAAATTGCCACACGAGAACAACAGCAGCGATCCACTCCAAAACACTGGCAACGTGAATCCACCAGGTGGGAAGCGAAAGGGCGTGCATCAGGCGCTGAGGGAATGACGCAGCAGTTGGCGGTAAGTGGCCTCCTGCAACAGCATTTGCTTGTGCAGTTTGACCAAAATGTCTTTGGCCTGCTCGGGGCTCATGCGAGAAACCAAGGTCTCGAAAGCCCGCTGGCGAAATTGCTGCTCCAAAGAGAGCTCTAGCGTCTCATCCATCATTATCACCTCAGGGTACTCGGGTCGAGGGATCTGCAGAGAGTTCCAACAGCGCAGATCCGGCCAGGTGGCGCAAACAGGATAATACATATCTTAACAAACCACAACAATGTGACAAGATGCCGGATCTCGGTGGTGTCTGAGGGTCTGAAGAGGTTTGGCCGAGGCGAGAGCAGAGGCATTCAACCCAATGGCAGAAAAAGTACAGGTCCGTCAAGTTGGACAAAGGTGCATTTTGGATGGGGAAGGGGGAAGATTTTCCGGCAGGGATCCCTTTACATCCCGTCATGTTCGGCGATTCGGCAGGGCTCCATGATAGAAGTGAAGTACTCTGGAGCTTTGTTGCCACCCTTGCTGATTGGTGACTTACTTTGCTTGAATTGCTATGACCATTTTTGTGGGAAACCTGAACTATAAAGCCTCAACAGAAGAACTAAAAGCTTTCTTCCAGCAGAGGTGGAACGTTAAGTCGGTTACAATCCCGATAGACCGAGAGACAGGTCAGACACGAGGCTTCGCGTTTGTGGATCTGGCAACCGAAGCTGAGGAGGACGAAGCCATCGAGAGCGCGAACGGGCAGGAATTCATGGGCCGGCCTCTGCGTTTGGATCGAGCCAGGCCCCGCCGCCAAGCCTAAGCAAAGATTGTTCAACCCTGGGTTTGCCATTCTGGACAACCAAAGGACTCCGTCCCGCTAACGCGAACGGCAAGATTTATCCCAACAGATGGGAGAGCTGCAAAGTCTCCAAGAGCGCCCAAGATGGTGAGGCTGCTACATCTTTCCGACATTCATCTGGGCAGTGGCCTTGCCTACGGCCACATTAACCCAGCTACCGGCCTGAATACCCGTTTGGAAGATTTTGTAGCTTCTTTGCGCTTGTGCATTGACCATGCTCTCAACCAAGCGGTGGATCTGGTGTTGTTTGGGGGCGATGCTTTCCCCGATGCGACACCCCCCCCTCTCCATCAAGAGCTTTTTGCCCAACAGTTTCGCCGCCTGGCCGATGCAGGGATCCCAACCGTCCTGTTGGTGGGCAACCACGATCAGTACGGGCAGGGACAGGGAGGCAACAGCCTGGCTATCTACCGCGCTTTGGGGGTCTCAGGCTTTATTGTGGGGGACAGACTGGAAACTCATCGGATCGAAACTCGCGGTGGCCCGGTGCAGGTGACCACTTTACCTTGGCTGAGTCGCTCTGCTCTACTCGCCCAACAGGAAAGCTTGGCGCTTGAAGGGGAAATCCTCGCGCATCAGCTCCTGCAGCGCCTCCGCCTAGCCCTAGAAGGGGAGATCCGCACCCTGCAGCCAGGGATCCCGGCGATTTTGTTGGCTCACGTCATGGTGGAGACAGCCCGCTACGGAGCAGAACGCCATCTTTCGGTGGGCAGAGGATTTACGGTGCCCCTTTCGCTGCTGGCTCGGCCTGCCTATCAATATGTTGCCTTGGGGCATGTCCACCGTCACCAGGTGCTGTGTCGGGATCCCTTGATGCTCTATCCCGGCAGCATTGAGCGGGTGGATTTTGGCGAAGAAAAAGAGGAAAAAGGCTGTGTGCTGGTGGAAGTCACCCCTACGGGGGCCAGCTATGAATTTTTGCCCCTGCCAACCCGTACCTTTCACACCATTCGCCTGGATCTGAGCGCAGATCCACCCCAGCAGGCGCAGTCCAAGCTGCTGGCCGCCATCGCCAAGGCCCCCGTGGCCGGCTCCATCCTGCGGTTGATCTACCGCATACGGCCCGACCAGCTAGAGTGCATTGATGAGCGGGCTCTGCACAACGCTCTTGCCCCTGCTTTTAGCTACACCATCGCCCCAGAAGTGGTCAGCCCCAGCCGCATCCGTCTGCCGGGATGGGATCCCAGCCGACTTGAGCCCCTGACGGCTCTGGAGCAGTATCTGGCCGACCGCAGCGATCTGGCCCCCTTGCACAACGATTTGCTGGCCGCGGCCCGTCAGTTGTTGGAGGAATATGTGGATCCTTTACAAGACTGGGCCCCCAACTGGGAGGAGCTGGGATCTTCAAGCCTTGCCCCAGTGGAAGAGGAGCAGTTGCCTTTGTTTTGATTGGTTTTGAGATGCTCTCTTTGTCGCCTCAGGGTTCGTAGGGGTGGGGATTGGGGATCCCTGTACGAAGAAATCAGGACAGGAGTGCTCGCCAAAGCTGCGGGCTCCTCAAGTTTCAAGTGATCTGAATCACTTCGAAATGGCAAAAAGCAACACAAACTGGGAATCGGGTTGAAGACGTTGGCAACGACGGCATCAGCTCACTCACAGGGAACTGACTCAGACTGGTAGACCTCACACTGCCAGTCTTTTTTTGTTTAGGGCCTGGGGGCTGTGAAGTCGCAGCGAGCGGGGGATCCCTTTCTAGCATTCATGAAATTCCCATCTTCTTTTCTATAGAGTCAGCTAGAAATCGCAGGAGCCCCGCACTGTACCCGTAGGGTCAGTGCCGGGAGGAATGCGAGGTTACAATAGAACCATGACCCAAGTCCTGA
>NZ_JBSSBO010000015.1:0-58951 GCF_054058915.1 Thermostichus sp. MS-CIW-41 | reverse complement strand
ACCTTGCTCGTGACGCTCCTTCTGCAACGCCAGTGCTTTGTTGTAGACGAACCGGCAGGAGCCAGCAAAGCGGCGCATCTGCCGTTCCTGCTGGCCGTTGGGCAGCAATTCGTACTTGAAGGCTTGAAGTCGTTGCACCGCTCAATCGTATTCTTGACCTATGCGTGATGACAACGATATTCACATGGCCGGCACTGCGTTTTTAAAGGGCGTCGGCTACGGTCGGCGCTATCCTTCCCCGCTCTGAAGGACGGGGCTTGCCGCGCCTTTTGGTCAGCGGTGCGGAGCACTTTGGAGGCCAAGGCGGGGGCGGTAGTCTATAATCCTGCCAATTCCCCTAATGCGTTCGCGCCAGCGGTGCGGAGCACTTTCGTCGCCATGACTGAGGCTGTCTCTACTGCCGATTCTGCCTTGCTGACCGTACAAGGGCTGCGGGTTTTCTTGCCCAGCCGTGCAGCTGGCGAGCCCTCGGGATCCCCGGTGGTGGACGGGCTGTCTTTCCAGATCGGGATCGGCCAGACCTTAGGCCTGGTGGGGGAGTCGGGATCCGGCAAAACCATGACCGCCCTGACGCTGATTGATCTGCTGCCCAGCTCGGCCCGGGTGGAGGGCAAAATCCTCTTCAAGGGCCCCAACGGAACGGTGGACTGGCTGCAGTTGGATCCCCGGCAACGGCGGCGCTATCGCGGATCCCAGATCGCCATGATTTTCCAGGAGCCGAGCACCGCCCTCAACCCCCTCTACACCTGTGGCCAGCAGTTACAGGAAACCTTGAGGGCCAACACCTCCCTGAGCCCGGCGGAGATCCGCGCCCAAGCCATTCGCCTGTTTGAGGAGGTGCAGCTTTCTCCCCAGATGCTGGAGCGCTACCCTCATCAGCTCTCCGGCGGCCAAATCCAGCGGGCGGCCATCGCCTGTGCCATCGCCTCCAATCCCCAACTGTTGATTGCCGATGAGCCGACCACCGCTCTAGATGTTACGGTGCAAGCGGAAATCCTGCGCCTGCTCTGGGAGCTGCAGCAGCACCGGCAGATGGCCATCCTCTTCATCACCCACGATCTCAATTTGGTGGCCGAACTGGCAGATCAGGTGGTGGTGATGCGCCGGGGCCAAGCTGTGGAACAGGGATCGGTGGAGCAGATCTTTCGGGATCCCCAGCATCCCTACACCCGCGGCCTGTTGGCCTGTCGCCCGGTGTTGGAGCGGCGGTTGCGGCGGTTGCCCACCGTCCAGGATTTTCTGGAAAAAGGGGGATCCCTGGAGGAGCAGTGGCAGCAAGTGGAGATCCCAGCTGCCGTTCGCGTAAGCGGGACGGAGTCCTTAGAGGAAGAACGGCTGCGCCGGCTGTACAGTCAGCCCCCCCTGCTGCAGGTGCGGGATCTGCGAACCCACTACGCCGTCCGTCGAGGGCCATTTGGCCGCCAGGTGGGCGAGATCCGAGCTGTGGATGGGATCAGCTTTGACCTCTACCCCGGAGAGACCTTGGGGCTGGTGGGAGAGTCCGGCTGCGGCAAAACCACCCTGGGGCGAACCCTGTTGCGCCTGGTCCGTGCCAGCTCTGGCCAGGTGATCTACGACGGCGAGGAGCTGCTCCGCTTGCCGCCCCAACGCTTACGTCGTCTCCGCCGCGAGATTCAGCTGATCTTTCAGGATCCGGCAGCCTCACTGGATCCGCGCATGAGTGTGGGAGCCAGCGTCATAGAGCCAATGGCCCTGCACGGGATTGGGAGAAATGCTGCTGAGCGACGAGCACGGGCCCAACGCCTGTTTGAACGGGTAGGGTTGGATCCGGAAGCGCTGGATCGCCTGCCCCACCAGTTTTCCGGAGGACAGCTGCAGCGGATCTGTATTGCCCGCGCCCTGGCCTCGGAGCCCCGCCTGATCGTCTGCGATGAGGCAGTGTCTTCCCTGGATGTCTCCGTGCAGGCCCAGGTGCTGAACTTGCTCAAGGATCTGCAGGAGGAACTGGGGTTGGCCTACCTGTTCATCTCCCACGACCTGAGCGTGGTCAAGTTCATGAGCGACCGCATCATGGTCATGAACCGGGGCCGCATCGAAGAGCTTGGCCCCGCCTCCCAGATCTACCAGCAGCCGCAGCAGGACTACACCCGCCGCCTCATCGCCGCGTTCGCGCCAGCGGTGCGGAGCACTTCCCCCAAAGGGAGATCCGTTCGCGATAGCGGGCCGTAGGCCTTAAAAACGCACCCATTTGCCCCAAACGGGTTGAAAAGTTTCCCCTGCATCCGGCTCCGGGCTGGGCAACCCTGCGGGTTAACTTCGCAGTAAGATTTGCAATGAGGCTAAAATTAAGTAAACTTCCAGTCGTAAAGCTTCGGCTCTTTGTTAGCACATTTAACAAAACGTTTTATCCGCAGTTTGGGCTGCAACCGGCTATGGCTCGCATACTCATTATTGAGGACGACCCTTCGATTCTGGATATCCTGCGCATCAATCTGGAGTTGGCGGGCTACGAGGTTGTGAAGGCCACCGATGGGGTGCGCGGACAAGCACTGGCTCTGCAAGTTCTCCCCGATCTGATCATCCTCGACCTGATGCTGCCCCAGGTAGATGGCCTGACCGTTTGTCAGCGCTTGCGGCGGGAGGAGCGCACCAGCGAGATCCCGATTTTGATGCTCACCGCCCTCGGCCAAACCCAGGACAAGATCGAGGGCTTTAATGCCGGTGCCGACGACTACCTGACCAAGCCTTTTGAGGTGCAGGAGCTGCTGGTGCGGGTGCGGGCCCTGCTGCGTCGCTCAGACCGGATCCCACAGGCGGCCAAGCATGGGGAGATCCTCACCTATGGCCCTCTCACGCTGGTGCCGGAGCGCTTTGAGGCGTTGTGGTTCGGCAAAACCATCAAGCTCACCCACCTGGAGTTTGACCTGCTCCACTGTCTGATGCAGCGACATGGGCAGACCGTTTCCCCCAGCGAAATCCTGCAGGAGGTGTGGGGCTACGAGCCCGACGACGACATCGAGACCATCCGTGTTCACATCCGCCACCTGCGCACCAAGCTGGAGCCGGATCCCCGCCACCCCCAGTACATCAAAACCGTCTATGGGGCGGGCTACTGTCTGGAGTTGCCCAACATTGCCGATCCCGTCCCACCGCAGCCAGAGCTGGCGAAAGATTCCCACAAATAATGATTCTTTATGATTCTTTCATGATTCTTGAGGATGCTGCTCACGCAACTGCTAATCTAGGGGATGCCCTGCTGCAGATTGCGCTCTGAGATCTATGCCTGGTGCCATTCGGTATTTGATGTGCCCACCCGATCACTACGAGGTGGACTATGTGATCAACCCCTGGATGGTGGGGAATGTTCACCGCTCTTCGCGAGAACGGGCGCTGCAGCAGTGGCAGGCTCTTTATCGGCATCTCTCGCAGCGGGCGGAGGTGAAGCTAATCCAGCCGGTGCCGGGATGGCCGGATATGGTGTTTACGGCGAATGCCGGGCTCATCCTGGGATCCAAGGTGGTGCTGAGCCGTTTTTATCACCCAGAGCGGCAGGGGGAACAGCCCCATTTCAAGGCTTGGTTTGAGGAACAGGGCTACACCGTCTATGAGCTGCCGCCAGCCCTGGCTTTTGAGGGGGCGGGAGATGCTCTGTTGGATCGGGCAGGGCGCTGGCTGTGGGCGGGCTACGGCTTTCGCTCCATGTTGGAGTCTCACCCCTACTTGGCCAAGTGGCTGGGGATCGAGGTGTTGTCTTTGCGGCTGGTGGACGAGCGGTTCTACCACCTAGACACCTGCTTTTGCCCCCTCTCCGAAGGCTATTTGCTTTACTATCCACCGGCTTTTGATACCTATTCCAACCGTTTGATCGAGATGCGGGTGCCCCCTGAAAAGCGGATCCCGGTTCAGGAGGCGGATGCCATTCACTTTGCCTGCAATGCCGTGGATGTGAACGGCACGATCTTGGTGAATCGGGTCAGCCCAGAGCTGGAAGCCACCCTACAGGAGCGGGGATTTGCGGTGGTGCAGACGGAGCTGACGGAGTTCCTGAAAGCCGGTGGGGCGGCCAAGTGCCTGACGCTGCGCCTCGACGAGACGGTGGCTCCCCAAACCGATCCGGTGGCCACGGTGCTCAGCCGGACGGTGACCCTCCAGGGACACTTGGTGGACAGCGACCTGCTCACCAGAGCCGTCGATTGCATTGTCGACAATGGCGGCAGCTTCCAGATCCTCAAGTTTCAGCTTGGGGAAAAACGGCAGAGCACTTCCACGGTGGAACTGGCCGTTTCCGCTCCCACCGAAGAGACCCTGGATACCATTCTCAGCGCCTTGATCGAGCAGGGGGCCCGTCTCTCGGAAGAAACCCAGCAAGATGCCCGTCTGGAGCGGGTAGAGAAAGCAGGGGTAGCGCCCGACGATTTTTATGTCACCACCATCTATCCCACGCAGGTGCGGGTGGCCGGCCAGTGGATCCCGGTGCAGCGGCAGCGCATGGATGGGGTGATCGTGGTCAAGGGATCCGATTGCAATGGCAAGACGGAGTTTTCAGCCTATTGCACCCTGATTCGAGACCTGCAGGTGGGGGATGCCGTGGTGTGTGGGGTGGAAGGGATCCGCACCGTGCGCCAGGCCAGCAAAGAGCGCTCTTCCCAGGAGTTTACCTTTATGGGATCGGGGGTCTCCAGCGAGCGGCGGGTGGAGATCCTGGTGGAGCAGATTGCCTGGGAGCTGCGGCAAATCAAGGAGCGGGGCGGCAAAACGGTGGTGGTGGCAGGGCCGGTGGTCATCCACACGGGCGGCGGATCCCACTTGGCCACCCTCATCCGCGAAGGCTATGTGCAGGCGCTGCTGGGGGGCAATGCCATTGCCGTTCACGATTTGGAGCAGAATCTCTACGGCACCTCGCTGGGGGTGGATCTGTCGCGGGGCACCCCGGTCAAGGGCGGCCACAAACATCACCTCAAAACCATCAACCTCATCCGCAAGTACGGCAGCATCCGGGCCGCAGTGGAAGCGGGCGTGATTACCGGTGGGGTGTTCTACGAGTGCATTCGCGCTCAGGTGCCCTTCTCCCTGGCGGGATCCATCCGTGACGATGGGCCGCTGCCGGATACGGAGATGGATTTGATCAAGGCCCAGCAGGATTACGCACGGCTGCTGCAGGGGGCCGACATGGTGTTGATGCTCTCCAGCATGTTGCACTCCATTGGAGCCGGGAACATGACGCCTGCCGGGGTCAAGCTGATCTGCGTGGACATCAACCCGGCGGTGGTGACCAAGCTGGCCGATCGGGGATCCCTGGAGTCGGTGGGGATTGTTACCGATGTGGGCCTGTTCTTGAGTTTGTTGGTGCAGCAGTTGGCGCGTTTGGGGCAGGTGTATGAGCGCCCGCAACCTGCTCTTGCTGCCCGCTAGCCACCCCATCCATAAGCGCTGTTATCTTTTGGGATCCTTAAACTGGGATCCTCAAGCCTCAAAAGGGTATGCCTTTTATTAGCCTGTTGACGGATTTTGGCCTGCAGGATCCCTATGTGGGCATTATGAAAGGGGTGATTCATACCCTTTCCCCACAGGCTCAACTCATCGACCTCAGCCATGGGATCCCGCCTCAGGATGTGGCGGCGGCTCGCTTTGCCCTGATGACGGCCTACCCCTATCTGCCGTCGGGCACCATTCACCTGGCCGTTGTGGATCCAGGGGTGGGGAGTAGCCGCCGGGCGGTAGCCATCCAAACCGAGACGGGCTTTTTGGTTGGCCCTGACAATGGCCTGTTCAGCGGCGTTTTGGCCCAAACTCCGGCGCTGGCTGCTGTGGAACTCAACCGGCCCCGCTATTGGCGCACCCCCTCTCCCAGCCGCACCTTTCATGGGCGGGATATTTTTGCCCCGGTTGCCGCTCATCTGGCCAACGGGATCCCTTTGGCGGAGCTGGGGGATCCCCTAGACGTAGCAGAACTAACCCGCTGGGAGTGGCCGCCACCCCAGATGGAGACCAACGGCTGTCGCGGCCTGGTCCAGGCCATCGACCACTTCGGCAACGGCATCACCAACCTGCCCGGACAGTGGGTGGAAGGTCGAAGCTGGAGCGCCTGGATCAAAGGGATCCCCGTCCGCTCCGTGGCCACCTTCGCTGAGGGAGAAGTTGGGGAAGTGCTGGCCCTGGTGGGCAGCTCCGGCTGGGTGGAGATCGTGCAAAACCGAGGCAATGCCAGCCGGGCGCTGGATTTTAAGGTGGGAGATGAGGTGCGCGTGCAGTGGATCCTCACCCCCAGCCCCTCTCCCGAAAAGAGGGGGATCCTAGGCAGGTTGGCTTTCCACCGTCACGGCTTCCGTCGGAGTAGTGGGGTTTGAGGCGCCCACTTGGACTTTGATCACCCGCGCTGCGTCGGCTTTGGGCAGAGTGAGGGTGAGGATGCCGTCGCGATAGGTGGCCGAGACTTTCTCCGGCTGGATGCGGCGGGCCAGCTTGAGGATGCGTTGAAAAGGTTGGGGCTCCACTTCTTGGTAGCGCAATTCAGCACCTTCAGGGCCGTGAACCTGGATCTCGCCGCTGATGGAGAGCTGTTGAGCCGTGGCCTCGATGTGGAAGCGTTCCCGATTGGCACCGGGCACCCACAACTGGACGGTGTAGGCTTCGCCGCTCTCCCAAACCTGCAGAGGAGTGGGCAGGAAGGAGCGAGAGCGTCCCCGGTTGGGCTCCGCTTGCAGAGCTTGTACCTCGAAAAGCGGGCTGAAGTAAAGAGTTGCCATAGTGTCTCCTAGGGTAAATAGGCTAAGTCATCAATGGAGTTGAGGGAAGCGAAGAGATCTCGGCAAAGAAGGCTTGGCCTGCACTTGGGATTTGAATTCACAAAATCCTGCTCTGATCATCCAAGAAAGCCATCCCAGCGAGGGAGGGCAAACCGATCTGCGATAGGCAGGATCCCCTCACCTCATGGGGAAGAGGGATGAAAACAAACAGGGCAATCCAATGGTTCACTCGAAACATTTTGCTCAAAACAGAATGGGGTAGATGTGAGTGAAAAAAGAAGACCGTTATGGATCCCACTCCCATTCCCATCCGATTTCAGGTGAACGGCCAACCCTATGGGCAGGTGGTTCCGCCGGGGATCACTCTGCTGAGCTTGTTGCGGGAGCTGGGCTGGGTGGGGGTACGCCGTGCCTGCGACTCGGGGGATTGCGGGGCTTGCACGGTGCTGTTGGAGGGGGATCCCGTCCACAGTTGCCTGTACCCGGCGGCGCGCTTGCAGGGCCAAGCCATCACCACCATCGAGGGGTTGGCCAGAGGCGGGGAATGGGATCCGTTCGCGTAAGCGGGACGGAGTCCTTTGCAGGCCCGCTTTTTAGAGGGACAGGGGTTCCAGTGTGGCTTTTGCACGCCGGGGATGATCTTGAGTGCTCGTCAGCTCTGTGGGGAAGGGATCCCATCCGCTCGCGTAAGCGGGACGGAGTCCTTGGCGGAGCTGCGGGATCACCTGCGGGGCAACCTTTGCCGCCGTACAGGCTATCAAGCCATCTTGGACAGCATTCAAGGGATCCCGGCCTCGTTCGCGTTAGCGGTGGGGAGCACTTTCCCTGAATCAGAGCTGGAGAGTGTGTGGGCTACGTGGGGATTATGAAAAAAATTAAGACTTTTGGCACAGCGGCAATTTTCGCCAGTAGTCCGGCACTAGGATGGCTTCCAGGTATACCCGGCGGGATCCCATGTATGTATATTGCCCGGAGGAGTTTCTGGGAAGCAGAACCCAGTGCAACCTAGAAGCATTGATAGAACGGCTGGAAGAGGGGGGTCGCACCCTTTTGAGCCAGTTGTTCGACGTTCGTTACCCTTACTGGAAGCGTAATCTCCGCAACAACATTCGCTTGGTGGGGGAGCTGCGCTATGTAGGCGAAGTACCCGTTCTGGTTTTGTTTGGCCTCTGGCCGAGAGGCAGTCACGAATACCGGGAGTTCTTAGACCGACGGCGAGATCCGGATTATCAAGAACGGGTGCGGAGCTGGGTGCCCGATGACCGTTTGCAGGCGTGGCTGGCGCAGCGGCACGAACCAGGGGATCCGCCAAACCATCTCCCCCCTCTGCCCGACGAGCTGTATGAATGGACACAGTTCTTGAATGCTCCCAATCCGCAGGAGCGGCTGGTGTTGGAAAGTGGGGAATGGGTTCGGCAAGTACGGGCCCTTTCTCCAGAGCAGCGGCGCCAGGCTTACCAAGCAGTATCCCGCTTGGTAGATGACATTGAAGGCAGGCTCTACCGGCAGCTCCCGCCGTTTTATCTGGAGGCAGAGGTCAAATGCTGGCAGGAGGGATCCCTGTATCTGGCCGTCAGCTTGGTACAAGCGTGCGAGCAGCCAGGGAGATTGTTTCCATTTCTCATTGGAGTTTACGACCACGCCCCAGAGCAAAAGGAACGGTTTGAGCTGGGATGCCAAACCTGCCTCTTTGGGATGAAAGCCAAGCAGCCAGACATTCTCCAGCACCCGCAACCTTTGGAGGTGTGGAAGCGGTACGCCCGTCGCGCCTACCCCGACTACATGGTGGCGGATGAGACCATTTGGTTGGAAATGCAGGAGATCACAGAGGGAAATTTGGCTTTGTCCATGGAGGAGGAAGAAATCCTGCAGAGTACATCCATGCCCCTACTGATCAACGGAAGGGCCGGGAGCGGCAAATCTCTGATGTTGTACTACCGCTTTGCCGACTATTGCAGCCACTACCTCAAAACTTCAAAACAGAGACCTCTTGAGTACCGCCCTCTCTTTTTGACCTATAGCCCAAGCTTGGTGCAGCAAGCCCGCGACAGGGTAAGTTCAATTTTGCGCATCAGCCACCGCTATCGGGAGGAGGGGTGCAGCTTCTCCACGGAGGAAATTCAGCAATGTCAAACTTTTTTTAGCACTTTTCAGGATTACCTGCTGAACTGCCTTCCTGCCGAGCGGCAAGAACGCTACCAACCGGATCGGTATGTCAATTTTTATCGATTTCAGAGCTGGTATTGTGGTCGCCGCGATGTAGAGCTGGCTTGGCACACCATTCGCACGCTGATCAAAGGCTATGAGGTCAGTGACTATTTGGATCCCGATAGCTACCGAGAATTGCCTGAGGCCGACCGCAGTGTGGATGAAGAAGCCTTCGAGCGGATTTACGAAGAGATTTGGCCAGGCTACCGGGATCGAACCACCCACGAGGGCTACTGGGATGACCAAGATTTGGCCAGAGATGTGCTGCAGAATGGCACTCTTAATCCTATTCATCCAGTCATTTTTTGCGATGAGGTTCAGGACTTTACCCAACTTGAGCTGAATATCATTTTTTGCTTATCTCCTTGGGGAAAATACAAGTTGGATTGGGCTATTGATCGCCTGCCCTATGCCTTTGCCGGGGATCCCTTGCAAACCATTAACCCGACGGGATTTCGTTGGGCTGCTCTGAAAAAATATCTCTACGAGCATATCCGCGCCTACTTGTTGCCGAGCCATCCCTTTGAGATTGCAGGCCCGCAGGAGCTGAGAAACAACTATCGCAGCAATCCACAAGTTACTCGTTTTAGCAATGTAGTCAACCTGTGGCGGCGAGTTCTCAGCAAGAGTCGAGAAATCTATCCCCAACAGCCCTGGCGTCCCCATGAGCAGGGCATGCCGGTTCAAAGGTTTGTGCTGGATGGTCAGGAAAGAAACTTAATCGAAGATGAGCTTAGAAAAATGCTTAGTGATCTCACAGGAACAGTCTGTATCTTACCCTGTCCTGTGGGAGAGGAGCTGAACTACGTGCGTCAGGATCCCGAACTCCAGAAGATCTTTGCCGAGGAATTGAAGCAGAATCTTAAACCACCGCTCCTGCAAACTGCTACGTCTGTTAAGGGAATGGAGTTCAAAAAAGTTATCCTCTACAAGTTTGGAAACGCCTATCGACAAAACTTTAACCGAAAGCTTAATGATTACGCCCGAGGAGCTGGGGAGGCGATATCCCTGCAGCTCCATTATTTTCTCAACCAATTGTATGTCGGCATTACCCGCCCCATCGAGGCCCTGGCCATTGTGGACACCTCTGCCGGTTGGCGGGAGTTCTGGGATCCAAGCTTAGAATCCAACTCTTGGCTCGATCATCCTTCTCTGCAACCGGATCGGTCGGAATGGGAGACCGACCCACCGGTATTGGGTTACCCTGTCAAAGGCATCAATATCCAGTACTGGACCAATACAAGCTTGGAAGATCTGCAGGAGGCAGCTCTTGAGCTTCTCAGGCGCGGCATCGAGGAGGGCAACCTCAAACTTCTGGAGGATGTTCAAACTCTGGCGCGGAAGGCAAAAAAACCACCTTTAGAACAGGAATGTCAGGCCTGGCTCCTCAAGCTCCAGAGGGATTACGTTTCCGCAGGGCAAAAGTTCCTGAGCCTGGAGCAGTCTGCTTTGCCCAACAAAAATCTTAAACGAGAAGCCTGGGAGTGCTTTTGGAGAGGGAAGGCCTGGTTGGAGCTGCAGCGTAACGCCGCCTACTTTGCTGGATGTCCTGGGATCCCAGACTACAGCCCCTTGGTGGACTTGATGGTGGCGACCCAAAGAACCTCTGTCAAGTCTATGGAGCGCTTCCGACAGGTGGTGCGGGTGCGAGATTGGCTGAGCGTTGAAGTCAGCCCCAAAGATAGGGACTTCGTCCCGCTTACACGAACGGATTCCACCTGGAAAGAGTGTGTACAGCAATTTTTGGCAGAGCTTGAGCAAGTTCTCAACAACTTGGGAACTTTCTGCCCCCAGGAAGAGGCCCGCAGCCGGTTTTTGCAAGAGACCCTTGAGGCTTTGAAGGGACGTCTGGCCTTTCTCGGCCAGCGGCAGCCGTTCGCGAATCAGTACTACAAGATTTGGGGTATCTGTCACTTCTATCGGCAGGAATTTGAGCGGGCGGTAGAGGTTTGGGATCAGGGGGGCCAAACGGAGCATTCCCCCTACTACCGGGCCAAGATCCACCTGGAACCCCTTCCCGGCAAGGTGAGGTGGCTATCCAAAGACCGCCAAGACTCGGTGGTGCTGGACCGATGGCAAGAGGCAGGACGTCCCCTCACAGGCGAGTGGGCAGAGTACATCGGCGACGTCGTCACCAGTCTGGAGCGCTTGAAAGACTGGCCGCTGATGCTGCGAGTTCTGATCCAGTGCCGAGAGTGGGAGAAGCTCTGGAAAACGGTGCAGGCCCATCCTCAGGCGTGGCAGCGGGGACACGATTACGAGCTGGTGGCTGCCATGGCCCGGGATATCCGGACCAACTGGGAAGACTTAAGGCGCAAATCCCCTGGGCTGCGAGATTTTCTGCAGGAAGTGGTTACCAGCACACAGATGGAGCGGGCCTGGTGGCTACAGCCCCTGGAGGTGGGCTTGGCTTGTGAGCGATTGGGCCACTACCGAGACACGCTCAGGTTTTACGAGCGCTTTACCGAAAGCAGAACCGGCAGACTGACCTGGCAGCAACGCTCTCAAATTCGGCAGCGCTGGCTGGTGACCCACCAAAGGTATCAAGAGGTTCTCCAAGCGGAGGGGCGCCCAACAGATCGTTTGGCGGAGGAGTTTCGACAGGCTCAAGAGCGTTGGAGGGAGCAGCTGCCCCAGGCAGAACCTGAGCTGGACGAACGGGATCCCTGGGCGCTTGACTTTGTGGAGCACCCCAGCCCTGTCCAAAGTTGGCTGCTGCAGCAGGCCCAAACCGATACCCAGAGCCGACTCAGAGCGGAAATCGCCCAGGCGCTGGAGCATCTGAACGAACGACACTTGCAGCAGGTGCACAGCTTGATCCAGCGCTTTTCGCGCGCCGACCCATCCACCTAGGCTGGCTCCGAACGCAGGCCGGGAGGCCTATTGCAGGATTTGGCGCAGGCGCTCCAAGGCCCGTCGGTTCTCTTCAGGGGTGCCCACCGTCAGACGCAGCCCCCCACCCGTGTAGCGCACACCAGTCCCCAGCTCCTGCCAGGCCCGCTGCAGCTCTTGGGGATCCCAGCCGGCCACCCGGAAGTAGAGGAAGTTGGCTTGGCTGGGCCACACCCGCACCCCTGGCAGCTCCTGCAGAGCTTGATAAAGGGCTTCCCGCTCCTGACAAATTAGCGTCACGTCGGCCAAAAGCTCCTCGGCATGCTCCAAAGCCATCTGAACCGCCCACTGAGAAAGGGCCGTGAGGTTGTAGGGCAGGCGGATCCCATCCAACACTTGCATAAGCTGTGGATGACCCACAGCATAGCCCACCCGGTGGGCCGCCAGGCGAAAGGCTTTGGAGAAGGTGCGCAAGATTACCCAGTTGGGATGCTCTGCCAACTTGGGCAGGGCTGTGTGCCGGCTGAACTCAAAATAGGCCTCATCCAAAATCACCAGAATCTCTTCGGGCAGCCCTTCCACCCACTCCCACTCTGCAGCCGTCAGGCCATTCCCCGTCGGCGAGTTGGGATCCACCAGGCACACCACCCGAATGGGATGCTCCCTCAAAGCCTGTTGACAGCGCTCCAGATCCAGAGCAAACGTCTCGGGATCGCGGGGAACCCGCACCACTGGGATCCCCAGGCTCTGGGCCAGGATGGCGTACATGGAGAAGGTGGGCTCTGCCACCAAAATGCCGCCCCGCCCGCCCAAACAAGTGGCAATCAGCAGGGAGCGGATCAGCTCATCCGACCCATTGCCCAAGCTGATCTGCTCTGGCTCCGCTCCGGCATAGGCGGCGATGGCCTGCTTCAGGCCCCGGTGGTGGGCATCGGGATAGCGGTTGCTGGGGATCCCTTTCTCCCAAAGGAGGGAGAGCTTCTGCTTGAAGCCCACCGGCCAATCGAGGGGGAACTCATTGGCATCCAGCTTGTCGGCAGCCGGGGCAGGCACGGCGTCGTAGGGCTTGAGGTGAAGCAAATCGGGGCGCAGATACTGCAAGGCACACATCTTCCTGACGGGGCGAAACACCTATCATAACAGGGTCAACCCGACCCCCTATTCTTTGGTCAGGGATCCCTGCTGACGTAGCGCCTCAAAAAGGGCAATCGCTACGGCATTGCTGAGGTTCAGGCTGCGCACCGGCCCCCGCAACGGAATGCGCACGCTGGGATAGGTTTCCAAAAACATGGGATCCAACCCCCGGCTTTCGCTGCCGAACACCAACCAGTCTCCCGGCTGATAGGTTACTTCCGTATAAAGGGCTTTGCCGCGCACACTAAAACACCAGAACCGGGCCTCAGGGTGGGCCTGCACCAGAGCAGACCAAGAGGGGTAGCGATACAGTTGGACGTGCTGCCAATAGTCCAGCCCCGCCCGCTTGAGGTAGCGATCCGAAAGGCGAAACCCCAGAGGATCCACCAGATGGAGAGGCGTATCGGTGGCTGCACAGGTGCGGGCGATATTCCCCGTATTGGCCGGGATCTCTGGGGCAACCAAAACAACGTGGAAGGGCATAATCCTATCCTACTTGCCCCCAAATCCGCGGTTGCCGCCCCCTTTTTTACCCCCACCTTTGCCCGGCTTGCGGCTGGGCTGTTGCCGAGAGGGAGAGGCCGTTGAACGTCCGCGCCAACTGGGATCCCCGCCGGGAAGAGAGGTACGCCCACCCCCCCAACCCATACCGGGAAAACCGCCACCCATGCCCATGTTGCGCATCATGTCGCGCATGCGTTGAAAATCACTGACCAGTCGGCTGACATCCTCCAGCTTGTGGCCAGATCCGCGGGCCACCCGTCGTTTGCGGCTGACGCTGCGGGCCAACAGATCCGGGTTGCGCCGCTCTTCGGGGGTCATGGAGTTGATCATGGCTTCGGCGCGGGCCAGTTGGTCTTGTCCCTTTTGCAGTTGTTCCTCGCTGATTTTGCCCATCCCCGGCATCAGTCTCAGCAGCCCTGCCAAGGATCCCATGCGTTTAATTAGGCGCATCTGCTTGAGGAAATCGGTGAAATCAAACTGGGCAGTCATCATCTTCTCCGCCATGCTGGCGGCATCTCCCAGGTCGATTTCCTCTTGAGCTTTTTCCACCAAGCTGAGGATATCCCCCATACCCAGAATGCGGGAGGCCATGCGATCCGGGTAGAAGGGATCCAGCGCTTCCACCTTTTCGCCAACACCGATGAACTTGATGGGCTGACCGGACACTTGGCGAATGGAAAGGGCGGCCCCACCGCGGGTGTCCCCATCCAGCTTGGTGAGAATGGCCCCAGTGATGCCCAAGCGCTCGTGGAAGGCTCGGGTAAGGCTGGCTGCCTCTTGGCCGATCATGGCATCCACCACCAGCAGGATCTCGTGGGGCTGCACCGCCGCCTTGATCCGCTCCAGCTCCGCCATCATCTCCAGGTCAATCTGCAAACGACCGGCAGTGTCCAAAATCACGTAGTCGTAGCCCTGCTGTCGGGCCGCCTCCACCCCTTGCCGGGCAATCTCGACGGGATCTGCTTTGCCCAGGTCGAAAACGGGGATCTGAATTTGCTGGCCCAGCGTCTTGAGCTGGTCGATGGCCGCCGGGCGGTAGATGTCTCCGGCCACCATCAGGGACTTCTTGCCCTGCTTGCGCAAGTACAGAGCCAACTTGGCGCAGGTGGTGGTTTTGCCGGATCCCTGCAAACCGGCCATGAGGACAATGGTGGGAGGCTGCTCCGCTTGGGCGATGGGCACGTTGGCTTCCCCCATCACCTTCACCAGCTCGTCGTGGACGATCTTGATGAACTGCTGATCCGGCGTCACCCCCAGGATGACCTCGGATCCCAGGGCAGCTTCCCGCACATCCTCGATGAACTGCTTCACCACCTGCAAGTTGACATCCGCATCCAGCAGGGCTCGCCGCACCTCCCGCAGAGCTTCTTGAATGTTGGTTTCGGTGATCTTGTCCTGGCCGCGCAGCTTTCTCCAGGCCAATTCCAACTTCTCGGAGAGGGCATCAAACATGGGTACTGTGGATCCTGTCAGGCGCTTTGGGGGCATTTCCTACCATAGTCGAATCGGGGCGACTCCATCTTGGGGATCCCAACCAAGGTGGCTATCCCGGCCCAGAAAAACTGGCGACTTCACAAAAGTTTAAGCAACAATAGAGGGCGTTGCATGCAGATCTTCCATGGTCAGCGTCGCTTCCCTTCCCTACAGCACCACCGACTGGCAATTGGGCTATCGCTCCCTATCCCAGGAGTACGACTATTGGATTACGGAGATCGAAGGACGGATCCCGGCAGGGTTGCGGGGAACCCTGTTTCGCAACGGCCCGGGCAAGCTGGAGGCGGGATCCCAGCGCTACGGACACCCGTTCGATGGCGACGGCATGGTCTGCGCCATCACCTTTGTGGAGGGGAAGGTTCATTTTCGCAACCGGTTTGTGCGCACCCGCGAGTTTGAAGCAGAGGAAAAAGCCGGTCGGGTGCTTTACCGAGGGGTGTTTGGCACCCAAAAGCCGGGCGGCTGGTGGAGCAACTTTCTCGACTTGCGGTTCAAAAATCCCGCCAACACCAACGTCATCTACCAGGGAGATAAGCTGCTGGCCCTGTGGGAGGCCAGTGCCCCTTACCGGCTGAACCCGGCCACCTTGGCCACCGAGGGGATCGAAACGTTTGCAGGAGGGATCTCAGCCAACCAGCCTTTTACCGCCCATCCCCGGCGGGATCCCCACACGGGAGATCTCATCGCCTTTGGGGTGCGGGCTGCCCAGAACTCCACGTTGCTGTTTTACCGTCTGGACTCGCGCGGGCGCTTGGTGGAAAAGCGGGATTACCGCCTGCCCGGTTTTGCCTTCCTGCACGATTTTGTCTGGACACCCCGCTACCGTATCTTTTTCCAAAATCCCTTGGCTTTCAACCCCCTGCCGTTTGTGTTGGGCTGGCAACCGGCGGGCACCTGTTTGACCTTGAAACCGGGGGAGCCGACCCGCATCTGGCTCTTTCCCCAGGGCGATAAGCCGCTGCAACTGGAAGCGGAGCCGGGGTTTGTTTTCCATTTTGTCAACGGCTACGAAGTCGGGGATCAGGTGGTGGTGGATGCCGTCCTCTATGAGAACTACCCTGCCCTGGAGACGGATGCCGATTACCTGCAGATTGACTTTGCCCAGATTCCGGCGGGCAAGCTGTGGCGGTTCTATCTGGATCCCAAGGGGGGCAGCGTGAAGCGGGAACTGCTGCTGGATCGCTCGGTGGAGTTTCCGGCCATCCACCCGGCTCAAATGGGGGGATCCCACCGCTACATATACATCGGGGCCACCCATGCTCCTGGCCCCAATGCTCCTCTGCAAGCCATCCTCAAGCTGGATACCGCCACAGGTCGCACACAGCAGTACAGCTTTGCCCCTCGCGGCTTTGTGGGAGAACCGGTGTTCATCCCCGATCCAGAAGGTCAGGGCGAAGAGGCAGGGTGGATCGTGACGGTGGTTTTTGATGCGGCCAGCCAGCGCTCTCAAGTGGTGATCCTAGAAGCAGCCGACCTGACAGCCGGCCCGGTTGCGCGGATCCCATTGCGGCACCACATTCCCTATGGCCTACACGGCAGTTTTACTCCCCAGGTGTGGGCAACGCCCGCCTAAACGGTGAACCCCAGGAATGGCTAATGGATCCCATCGGCTCGGGAAAGATCATGCGCCCCAGCCTTTGCGGGAGCCCTGGGGATCGGTCAGTCGGATCCCGGCTGTGCAGAAACACCTCCAGTCAGCGTTGCCGGAAAAAACTACAGGTACTCTATTCGTTTCAGCTTAGGGTGAGACGCCTGGGCTACTGAGAAAAGCCTTCTGGCTCTGCACCTTCAATGTTTTGGGTGTGAGTATAATGTCCTAGTTCGAATCGAAATGACCATAAAGATGAAATGGTTCTGTCTGGGGGATAAACATTCTGCGGCCTGAGAACCATTCCCTTGGAACAGTTGCTAGTATTGGCTACACGTCGGCTACAGTGTTGACAACTGCTGGCTCCCCAGTTCCCGACGAGGGCACCTGCTGGGAGTTTGTCAATGGAAGCAGGATGGAAAGACGCTGTTGGGCGTTGTTAGGCTAGTGAATGGTGTGTTGAGCAGGTCTTGGGTCAAGAGCAAAGTTATGGCCTGTTTTTGCAACGGTAAATGTCTGCCGCCGAGCATTCTGAATTGACAGCAACGGAACCGTCACAATGTCCTCCGATCTGAGACCTCCCTTTCGACCTGTACGGCCCCCCAGACCCAGCTCAACCGGCGAGGCCAAGGGATCCCTGTCATCAGCGAAAGCTCAGGATCCTGCGGCAGCTCCTGGTGCTGTTCGCGACAGCGGGACGGAGTCCTTGCAGCCTGTTGTCAGTACCACTGCTAGCTTGGAAGAAAAGAAAGAGCGAGTCTGTTTGGAACCCATCCCCCCGCCTGGGGAGAAGATGCAATACCGAGCCATCGGCCTCATCGAAGGGCAATACATCCCCTCCCCAGAGCACTTTACCCGCGGGATTTTGCGCACCTCGGATGGCCTGGATCTCAATGCCGTATTGCTGGGCCGGGTGATGAGCCTGGTACGGAAGCACCTGAAGCCGGAACGCAACTATCTGTGGGTGGTTTATCCTCGCACCCGCGACAAAACCGAAGATCTGCACGTGCAGTTGCTGGGGGTGTGGGCCCCAGAAGAAATGGGGCGAACTCTCCCCGAGGGATCCCGTCCGACGGTGGTGCCGGATTGGTTTTCCATCCGGGGCGAGGTCGTTTTTCAATCCCAGGAGAAAGGGTTCATCATTGTCAAGATCCGTCAATCGGGCAAAAAAGCTTCCGCCAACTCTCCCTCTCAGCGAGTCCAGAAGGATGGAGCCGCAGCCCCCAAGCCCCAAGCCTTCAAATTGCGCCTGATCGGATCCCTGCCGGGCAAAGGGGTAGGCAATTTCTGGGATCTGCAGGTGCGCCGCCGCGGATCCCTGCTCTATGTGGAGGCGGGCACTCCCATCGGCCCTGTGCTCAAAACGCCGCCGCGCCCACGCCTGAAGCGTTCCCCCCCCCAACCCAAAGCCAGGAAGAGTTCCACCCCCTCGACACGTGGGGAAGCGTCTATTCAAGAGCCGTTTTATCCTCTGCGAGATCCCGCAAAAGTACCCAAGCCGGTTAAGAGAAAACGCCCATAAACTGGGCTAGTAGATCCTGCTTTAATGGAGCTTTTCATGTTGACCTTCTTGTTGTGAACCATTCTTTTACCCTGGCTAGGCCGTGGCAGAACCAACTCCTCCCAACAAACCTCCCAACAAAGATGAATTCATTTCGCCTCGCTATCCCTACTGGGGCGAAGTGAAGCCGCAGAACCTAGTTTTTGATGCCAACCTGCAGGAATTTAGCAATAAAGTGTCCTTGATTTGTAGCTTGGAAACCGGGGGCAAAATTACCCCGGAAGAAGCCTACCGGCAAATCAAGGAGCTGTGGAAACAACTCAAGCAGACCAAAAAAGCCATCTTGGACAATCCCCAGTGGAAGGAGTCTCCCCCCGACTTGCCGGAAGAGTAGCCGGCTGGATCCTGGCTAACCGCAAACGGTGTACACTGGGCGCGGATGCCGGGCTTGGTCAGGGAAGATGAGGACTTTTCCTTCGCCGGAGGCGCTTCGTCGGCTGCCAGCAGGGGCTGCGGATGGGGCCATCATTCTGGGCACGTTGGTTCTCCTGGCCTTGGTGGCGCAGGTGGGAGTGGGGGCTTTTGAGCGGTTTCAGCCTCCGGCGGTGGTGCCCCGGATCGACTTGGATCCGCGCAACCTGCCCTACTATGCGGCCCGCTCCACCTTGCGCATGTTCATTGCCTTGGCCTTTTCCACCCTTTTTACCTTGATCTATGGCTACATTGCTGCCAAAAGTCGCTGGGCCGAGCGCATTTTGATCCCTCTGTTGGATGTCTTGCAATCGGTGCCGGTGTTGGGATTTCTCTCCATTACGGTTACCGGTTTCATTGCTCTGTTTCCTGGCAGCTTGCTGGGGCTGGAGGCGGCTTCTATCTTTGCCATCTTCACCAGCCAAGTCTGGAACATGACCTTTTCCTTCTACCAATCCCTGCGCACGCTGCCTCAAGAGTTGGTGGAAGCGGCTACCTTGTATCGCCTGTCGGGGTGGCAGCGCTTTACCCAGTTGGAAGTGCCGGCGGCAATGGTGGGCCTCATCTGGAACGCCATGATGAGCTTTGGCGGAGGGTGGTTCTTTGTGGCAGCCAGCGAAGCCATCAGCGTGCTCAACCAGGAATACACGCTGCCGGGCCTGGGATCCTATGTGGAAGCGGCCGTCCAGGCGGAGGATCTGCCCAAGCTGGGCTGGGCGCTCCTGACCATGGCCGGGGTCATCCTGCTGGTGGATCAGCTCTTCTGGCGGCCTTTGGTGGCTTGGTCGGATAAGTTTCGCCTGGAACAGAGCAGCGGGGCTGCCGCCCCCGAATCCTGGCTGTACGATCTGCTGACCACGGCGCGGATCCCGCGGCTGATCGGCAGTTGGCTTTCCCCCTTGGCAGAGTTGGTGGATCGGCTGTTGTCCTATCTGACTCGCCCGCACTGGGTGGATCCCCTTAGTCCTGAGGCCGAGCGACGCCGCGAGCGGCTGCTAACCCAGCTTTCCTGGGCAGCTATTGGCGGCATTGGGATTTGGATTGTTGATTTTGTGGCTACCACTGTGGGCTTTGGAGAGGTGATGCTGACCTTCGGGCTAGGGATCCTCACCTTGCTGCGGGTTAGCGTGTTGCTGGTGTTCGCCACGGTGATCTGGACTCCCATTGGGGTGGCCATTGGCTTTAATCCAAAACTGGCGAAACTGCTGCAGCCGGTGGTGCAATTTCTGGCAGCTTTCCCGGCCAATTTCCTTTTTCCCTTTGCCACGTTGTTTTTTATCCGCGCCCAGATCAGCATTGAGTGGGGCAGCATTTTGCTCATGTCGTTGGGGGCACAGTGGTACATCCTTTTCAACTCCATTGCCGGCGCCCAGAGCATCCCCACAGACTTGCGAGAAATGGCTGTGGATGTGGGCTTACGAGGATGGCAGCGCTGGCGAAAGCTGATCATTCCAGGGATCTTTTCCGCCTGGGTCACCGGGGGAATCACGGCCAGCGGCGGCGCTTGGAACGCCAGCATTGTCTCGGAGATTGTGGCCTGGGGATCCACCACCCTCAAGGCTACAGGATTGGGCACCTACATTGCTGAGGCAACGGCGGTGGGAGACTGGCCCCGCATTACCTTGGGCATTGGCATGATGAGCTTGTTTGTGGTGGGCCTTAACCGCCTCTTCTGGCGACGGCTGTATCAGTTGGCGGAAGAAAAGTATCACCTTTAGTCTTTTCAGTTTCTGAGGTAATCTCTCTATGAGCTCTGCAGCTTCCCCCGTTTTAATTGAGGCTGAGAAAGTCTACAAGCGCTTTCCTTTGCCAGAGGGCAAGGGGGAGTTTACCGTTTTAAGCCAAATTGATTTGCAAGTGCGGGCAGGGGAGGTCTTGGCTCTGCTGGGCCGTAGCGGCAGTGGCAAAAGCACCCTTTTGCGCATCATGGCGGGCCTGATCCCCCCCAGTCAAGGGCGGGTGCTGAGTAACGGCCAGCCTCTACGTGGGCCTAACCCCGATGTGGCGATGGTGTTTCAGAGCTTTGCTCTCCTACCCTGGCTGACCGTGCAAGAAAATGTGGAGCTGGGGCTGCAAGCCCGAGGGATCCCCCGCGAGATCCGCCGGCAAAAGGCCCTGAAGGCCATTGACTTGGTGGGCTTGGATGGGTTTGAGAACGCTTACCCCAAGGAGCTTTCGGGGGGGATGAAGCAGCGGGTGGGCTTTGCCCGCGCCTTTGTCCTAGAGCCCAAGGTGCTGTTTATGGATGAGCCTTTTAGCGCTTTGGACGTGCTGACGGCGGAAAACCTGCGGGGGGAAATTGATGAGCTGTGGAATGCGCAAGCCTTCTCTTCCCAAAGCATCCTCATCGTTACCCACAACATCGAAGAGGCGGTGTTTTTAGCGGATCGGGTGGTGATTCTGGGATCCAACCCGGGGCGGATCCGGGGGGAGGTGAGAATAGATCTGCCGCGGCCTCACGAGCGCACGGATCCCCGCTTTAAGTCCTTGGTGGACTACATCTACGAGATCATGACCAACCCCGAAATTGCTGTTACCGGAGAGGTGGCTCTGCCTGCGCTGGCTGGTGATAAGGCCACTTCCCCCTATGCCCTGCCTCTGCCCCATGCGCGGGTGGGCGGGATCAGCGGTCTGCTGGAGTTGATCGTGGAGTGGCCGCAAGGGCGGGCGGAGATTGCCGATTTGGCCGAGCGGCTGCAACTGGCCGTGGACGATCTGCTGCCGATTTTGGATGCGGCGGTGCTGTTGGGCTTTGCCGAGGTGGCCAGCGGGGTGGTGCAACTGACCGAAATTGGCCAGGACTTTGCCAACACCACCATCCTGCGCAGCAAGGATCTCTTCCGACAACAGCTATTGGCACGGGTTCCCGTGTTCCGCAGCATCTTGCAGACCCTGGAAGAAAAAGGCAGCCGCTCCATGCGAGCGGACTTCTTCTTGGATCTTTGGGACGAACACTTCCCCCACGCTGAAGCCGAACGGCAGTTTGCCACCGCCATTGACTGGGGACGCTATGCAGAGCTGTTTGAGTACGACGCCTCGGAAGAACGTCTCTATCTGCCCGAGCCAAGCGAGAGCTCCACTGCTCAAAAGCCTGTCGGTCTCAACTCTCGTTCCGACTGAAGCGCATCTGGCTCTGCCTTTTTCAAAGCTGCATCGTAGAGCGGAGGTATGGCGCCAATTCCAGAAAGTCCCAAAATCTACCACATTACCCATGTAGACAACTTGCAAGGGATTGTAACCACTGGTGGGCTACTCTCTGACGCGGCAATACTTCAACAAGGGGGGCCGACGCAAGCCATTGGCATGTCCAAAATCAAGCGACGTCGAATCGAGGAGCTGGAAGTTTCATGCCACCCTGGCACAAAAGTCGGCGACTATGTTCCTTTTTACTTTTGCCCCCGCTCGATCATGCTTTATGTCATCCACTGCGCAAACCATCCCGAATTGACCTATCGCGGTGGCCAGACTCGGATCGTGCATCTCGAGGCAGATCTGCATCGGGTCATCGCTTGGGCTGATCACAATCAAGTTCGGTGGGCTTTCTCCCTCTCCAACGCGGGTGCCCGCTACACTGAGTTCCGCTCCCAGCTTGGCTGTCTTGGTGAGCTAGACTGGGGCGCTATTGCCGCCAGGGATTTCCGCAACCCAGAGGTCAAGGAACGCAAGCAGGCAGAATTTCTTCTTTACGGCTACTTTCCCTTTGATCTCGTCGAAAGAATTGGAGTGTGCCAGGCTAACCTTAGGTGCAAAGTTAACCAAGTGCTGGCGAGGAGTCAATACACTCCTACGGTGGAAGTACGTGCTGATTGGTATTTTTGACCAAGGGAGGCCCATGGTTCTTGAATACCGTGCCGGAGATATCTTGGAAGCGGATGCGGAGGCGCTGGTCAATTCCGTTAACTGCGTTGGCGCCATGGGCCGTGGCATTGCCCTGCAGTTTAAGAAGGCCTGGCCTGAGAACTTCAAGGCCTACGCGGCAGCTTGCCGACGGGGGGAAGTTCAGCCCGGTAAACTATTGGTTTTCGAGACGGGAAAGCTGACTAATCCTCGCTATATCATCAATTTTCCCACCAAGCGCCACTGGCGGGGGAAGTCGAGGATTGAGGACATCGAGGCCGGGCTACAGTCCCTTGTGGAAGAGATCAGGCGTCTTGGCCTACATTCGGTTGCTCTGCCACCCCTGGGTTGTGGCCTCGGTGGTCTCAGTTGGCCGGATGTTCGCTCCCGCATCGAGTGGGCGCTGGCAACGCTCCCAGATGTGCGCATTCTTGTTTTTGAGCCGACTGAGGTTCAGCCTTTGCCGAAGAGCATGCGCCGTGGGCAGGTTCCTACCCTAACTCCGGGAAGGGCGGTGCTGGTGGGCCTCATGGAACGTTACACCAACGGCCTACTGGTTCCCTTCGTTTCCCTGCTCGAGCTGCACAAGCTGATGTACTTCCTGCAGGAAGCTGGGGAGCCCCTTCGCTTAAGGTTTACAAAGGGCGTTTATGGCCCCTACGCTGAGAACCTGCGGCATGTTCTTAAGGAAATCGAGGGTTACTACATCTCTGGGTACGGATCGGGGAGTGACCGACCAGACAAGAAGCTGGAGCTGGTGCCTGGCGCCATCGAGGAGGCCCACAGCTATCTCGCCGATCAGCCAGAGACGAGAGAACGCTTTGAGCGTGTCAGTGACCTCGTGGAGGGCTTTGAGTCGCCGTACGGTTTAGAACTGCTCGCTACTGCTCACTGGATTTTGACTCGGGAGCACCCTGCCACGGCGGAGGCGCTGGTGGAGGGTTTCCACGCCTGGGCAGAAAGGAAACGGCAATTCAGCAAGAAACAAATCCTGCTTGCCGCTCAAGTTTTGGCAGAGAAGGGGTGGGTCGAGGCGCTTCCAGGGCAGCAGTTCACAGCCAATTGAAGCCCGTTTGAGATATTGCCCCGGAGTGCTGCACAGACTTTGCTCCTAGCCTTTGTGCCGAAGGCAGAGGAGAACTGGGGATCATAGCACTGCCGTTGGAGATGAGGTTGGCGATTTGCAATAGCCATACTTACTCATAAATCCAGCTTTGGGCAACCGGTGTCCAGCTCACCAATTCCGACTCATCGAACCAAAGGGCGATCTCCCGCTGCGCGGTTTCAACTCCATCGGAGCCGTGAATGAGGTTGCGGCCAATATCGATGCCAAAATCGCCGCGAATGGTGCCCGGTTCTGCCTCCAGGGGGTTGGTCTTGCCGATCAGCTTGCGGGCGGCTGCCACCACTCCTTTGCCTTCCCAAACCATGGCCACCACCGGCCCAGAGGTGATGAACTGAACCAAACCGGGGAAGAAGGGGCGCTCTTTGTGCTCGGCATAGTGGGCTTCCGCCAGCTCTTGGCTCACCTGCATCAGCTTCAGGCCCACCAATTGGTAGCCTCGGCTCTCCAGGCGCTGGATGATGGTGCCCACCAGCCCCCGCTGCACGCCGTCTGGCTTGATGGCAATAAAGGTGCGCTCCATGGGATCTCCCCTCGTTTTACAGATCTTCACCGCTATCCTTGTACCGGATCGGGGATCCCGAGCGCAAGGGAGCAAAATTAGCGCTTTTTACGCGCCCACCACTGCCAAGGTCAGGAAGGCAGCCCCCACCACTGTAATCGCCCAGCCGGCCCAGCGAGTTAAGCCAGGGATCCGCAACCCCCAGCGTTCTGCTGCCCAAAGGGCCAGGAGAGCTACCCCATACTGGACGGTGCTCAACCCCAGTAGATATCCCACCCAAGGCATGGGTTGGGCGCCGATAATGGTTTCGGCGTAGGCATAGCCATGGAATAGCCCCGCCAGGGATCCCCCTATTAGCAAGAGCCAACTTGGGATCTGCCGCGGTTGCACCAGCAGCAAGCCGAAGAGAACCACGGAAGAGGCAATGGCCAGCTCCGTCAGTCCCAGGGGATCCCAGCCGGCCAGGTGGATCCCAGTGCCCACCAGACCCGCTAGCACAAAGCCCAGCGGGATCCCATAGCGCCAGGGCTGCCCCGCCGCCACAAGACCGATGGCCACGACGAAGGCCAGGTGATCCAAGCCAATGACAGGGTGAGCCAGCCCGGAGAGAAATCCCTCCCAGGCCGTTGCAGGCAGTTTCCCTCCCAGGGCGTGGTGGGCAAAAGCCGGCGAAAAAAACCCCGTAACTGCCAGTGCACCCCCAGCAGCGGCAAAGCTGGGGATCCCTTCCTTCCGCCACCGCCCAAGCGGCGATGGGACTTGCTGCCACAGCCAAGACATGCTTTTGGACCTCCCTGAGTTCTCTCAATAGCTGCCCAGATCTCCCAGTCTAGGGGCGCTCTCTGTACCCTTGCAGATTTTCCGGCTCAAACTGGCGCAAAATCCGCGTGGCTTCGCGGAGGCGGGTTTCGTTCTCTTCTTCCACAATGAGCACGTACTTGCCCGCAGCGAGGCGGTTGCGGTAAGCCAAAGCATCGCCGGAGCCACCAGACAAGCCCACTCCGCCGCCGACGAAAAAGCTGCCCATGGCCCCGCCCATCGCGCCCAATAGGCCGCCGATCAGGTGGTTGCCTATAGGTCCCGCCCAGGCAAAGGTATCCAAACCACTCAAAACGCTGAACCCCACCCCGGCCAAAAAGCCAAAGGGCACCAACCAAATGGCCAGGCGCCGCATCTGACGGCGGGCCGCTTGGGCCGGGTCAATCAGCCCAAACTCGTCGGCACTCTTGTAGCCCCGCCCCAGCAGATGCAATCGCTCCAGGGAAAAGCCGGCTTGTTCCAGGGCGCTGTAGGCCGCCTCAGCGGCTATGCGATCCGGCAGTACCGCGATTAAATAGCTCATGGACCCGGGGATCCAATCCGTTCCACATCTTAATTGTCTGCCAAGTTTGAGCGAGGATCCCTGTGACCCAGTCTGGCTCCACTAGCGCTCCATCTACTAGCCTCTACCAGCGCTTTTACGAAGTGGTGCGGCGGATCCCGCCGGGCCGAGTGGCCACCTATGGGCAGGTGGCGCGGGTTGCCGGTTACCCCGGCTATGCTCGCCAGGTGGGCTATGCTTTGTTTCGCCTGCAAGGCCAAAACACCGACATCCCTTGGCACCGGGTGATCAACGCCCAGGGCTGCATTTCCTACTCCCCTTTTCGCCTGGGCTACGACGACCTGCAGAAAGCGCTGCTGCAAGCCGAAGGGATCCACTTCGACGCCGAGGGCCAGGTGGACTTGCAACAATTTGGCTGGGATCCAGGGGAAGTTTAACCTAGGCTTGACCTAACCTTAGACAGGCCATAACGAAACCCCCATCCCACCCCTGGTAACGTGAACGCGGATGCGTCCTCTCTTGCGGATGGAGTGAAGGAATTGTCATGAAACCAGCTTGCCGTGCTCGAGGGTCTGCCCCTGCCAAGAGATGGCTCCCGGATTGGCTGAACCCTCTGGCCAGGTCCCTGTGGGTCGGGTTGTGGTGTTTGGTGCTGAGCCTGGCCAGCGCCTGCGGTAGCAGCAGCTCGGTTCCCCCAACCGGCGGAGGGGCTGGGTTTATCGCCTCGGATCCCAATGTGGCTCTCTCGACTCAGCCGCCCGCTTTTACCCTGCAAATCCTACATGCCAGCGACTTGGAAGCCTCGATCGCTGCCGTACAAGATGCGCCGCGCTTCTCGGCGGTGGTGAATGCTCTGCGCCCCCAATTTCCCAACACGGTGGTGCTCTCCAGTGGGGACAACTATATTCCCAGCCCCTTCTACAACGCCAGCACGGATCGGTCTCTGCAAGGCCGTTACAACCTCACCCCTGGCAAAGCCGATATCGAGATCATCAACGCCATTGGCTTTGAGGCGGCTGCCTTCGGCAACCACGAGTTCGACCAGGGTACGCGCCAAATTCGCGACCTCATCCGGCCCGACACTGGCCGCGGCTACGCTGGGGCTCGTTTTCCCTACTTGAGCGCCAACCTCAGCTTCAGCGGTACCGGCGAATTGGCTAGCTCTGACTTTGCTGCTGATGGTCAAGAGGCCAGCTCTATCCGCGGCAAGATCGCCAAGACGGCGGTGATCACGGTAGGAGGGCAGCGGATCGGTCTGGTGGGAGCCACCACCACCCGTTTGGCGGCCATCTCTAGCCCCGGCCCCGAGGTGAGGGTAGAAGGCAGGGTGGACGATACTGACCAGGTGAGTGCCGCTCTAATCCAGGGCTTCGTCGATCAACTCACCGCTCAGGGCATCAACAAAATTATCCTCCTAGCCCATCTGCAACAGTTGCAAAACGAGGTAGCCCTGGCCAGCCAATTGCGAAATGTGGACATCATCATTGCCGGCGGATCCCACCGGGTGATCGCCAAGCCCACCGATCGCCTGCGCACTGATTTGCCCGATACCCGCACGGGTGACTACCCCATCTTGCGCTCCTCCGCCAGTGGTCAACCGGTGGCGGTGGTCAACACCGGCTCCAACTATCGCTACGTGGGCCGCCTGGTGGTCAGCTTTGACGCCAACGGGGTTATTGCCCGCATTGACCCGGTGAGCGGTGCCTATGCCACCGACGACCAAGGGGTAGCAGCTGTCAGGGGCACCCCCAATCCTGACGTGGTTCGGGTGGCCAATGAGATCGGCAACATCATCCGCACCAAGGATGGCCGCACCTTTGGCTCCACCACACAATTTCTCAACGGCCTGCGGGCAGAGGTGCGCACCGAGGAAACCAACCTGGGCAACCTCACTGCCGATGCCAACTTGGCCTACGCCAGAACGGTCGATCCTTCTACGGTTATCTCCCTGAAAAATGGCGGTGGCATTCGCGCTCCCATTGGGGCTACCACCGGCGGCGGCGGCGGTGAGCCGGTGCGGCGCATCCCACCGGTGGCTAACCCTGAAGCCGGCAAGCAGTCCGGTCAAATCTCTCAGCTGGACATCGAAACGGCCCTTGCTTTTAACAACGGCCTCTCTCTGTTGACCGTCACCGCTGAGGAACTGAAGCAGATAGTGGAACACGGGGTGGCGCAAACCCAGCCGGGAGCTACGCCGGGCCGCTTCCCCCAAATTGGCGGCTTTGCCTTTAGCTTTGATCCCTCGCGGCCACCGGGATCCCGCGTCCTCTCCTTGCGGGTGGATACGCCCACAGGTCGGGATGTGGTGGTGCGCAACGGCCAAGTGCAAGGGGATCCCAGACGCACCTTCCGCCTGGTGACCCTGGACTTCTTGGCCAATGGTGGGGATGACTATCCCTTCCCTCGCCTGTCTAACCCCAACCGGGTCAACTTGGCCCCCAGTTCCGGCATCACCTTCGATACCCCCGGCAGCGAACAAGATGCCTTGGCTCGGTATTTGCGGCAGATCGGCGTGTTCACCGAACCGGACACCCCGCCGGCCCAGGATACCCGCATCCAGAACCTGTCGGCCCGCCCAGATACGGTGCTGCAAGGTCTGTAGATTGGGTTAACAGACTGGGGCAGATTGGTCCAGAGGAGTGGTAATCCGGTGCCGGGCTTCCTTCTTGCCAAAGGGGAGATTGGCTTGGATGAGTTGCCTCAGCAGCGTGCCGGAGAAATGTCTTGAGCTTTTTAGGAAGGGATCCCTGGCCAGCGTCAAGGATCCCTTTTCTTTTTCCTACTCCTATCCCTGCTGGTGTTACTTGGCAACGTTTACCGGGGTGCCCAGGCGGGCTGTAAACCTTGCGGGCATTGCCCACAATAGGTGGATTTGTATACGGATTGAATTGCTTCCTCAAGGAGGAATCATTACCATCAAGGGTGACGTTCGCTCCTTTTGCTGTTCATGACTCTGGAGACGTTTTTTACCCAGCTCAACGCCAATGGCTTAGCCATTGCGCTTTTGCTCTTTGCCACCCCTTGGGTGGTTTGGGTTCTCTGCGACTGGATCCCAGGCCAATGGGAGGAGCCTTTTTTGCTCAGCTTAAGTATCGGCTTGGGAGCGGTAACTCTTGTCCTCTGGGCGGGCTACTTGGCCTATGCCACCAACACCGCCGGCTGGCAGGCGGTGGTGAAGCAGGCGGATATGTTCTTGCTGCTGGTGCCTCCCTGGACTTTTCTTAGCTCCATCTGGGTGGCACGCCAGCGCATGCCTCTCTCGCGGGTGCCGGCTTTTCGCACCTTGCAAGGGATCGGCATTTTGGCGGCAGTCTATCTTATTTTTTCTTGGCTCAGTCGCCGGGTTTATCTTGTCTTCTTTTCCCGCCTACCCTTTTCGGCTTTCTTGTGGATCCTGGCAGGGCTGTTGGGGGTGGCGTACATCGGCTATCGCATCATCTTCGGGGATCCGCCCAAGTACCCGCCTGAAACCTGAGGGGACGGACAGCAGGGAGTGACATACTCCCGCACTCATGCTGACGCAAAGCGCTCCGCGCCGCTAAAGCGAGAGAGTGCGGGCTTCTCAGTGACTCCTGTGAAGGACGTTTCCTGAGCTTTAAGAACGGGATGCCCCACCGCTCTGTATTTGATGTTTATCGCCGCGTTGTGGTCTCGGTGTAGTTCCAGGCCACAATGCGGGCAGGAGTGCCACCTGTCTTGAATGGCCTTCGGTACCTTTTGGCCGCACCGAGAGCAGTTTTGGCTTGTGCCGTTTGGATCCACTGCGATCACCCTCAGCCCAGCTCTTTCAGCCTTGACTGCGAGAATCCGCAGGAATTGCCCCCACCCGGCATCATAAGTAGATTTCGCTAATTTGGTTCTGGCAATACCTTTGATGTTGAGCGCCTCATACGCAATATGCTTTCCCTTGCTTACCAGCTTCTTGGCTGTTTTGTAGTGGAAGTCTTTACGCTGGTTGGCCACCCTGAGATGAGCCTTGGCTACCCGCTTCAGGGCTTTCTTGTGACGGTTTGATCCTCTCCTCTTGCGAGACAGGGCCCGCTGCAGCCTCTCCAACCGCTTTTGGGCGCGGCGGTAATACTTTGGCACTGGGACAGACTCTCCCGTATCTGTCACCAAAAAGGAGTCCAGCCCCATGTCGATCCCCATGGTGTTCTCTAGTGTTGGCAGGTCAGGAGTGAACTCGGGGACAGACGTATTTTGCAGGCTTAATGTCACATACCACCCGTCCGCTTTGCGGGTGATGGTAGCAGTCTTGATGACAAAACCGTCAGGCAAAGGACGGTGTTGAATCAGTTTTACTGCTCCGATTTTGGGCAGGTGAATGAACTTCCCCTGAAGGCAGTCCTGTTTCATCTGGGGAAAGGTGAAGGAACGATACCGGCCCACCCCCTTGAATCTCGGCCTCCCTGTCCTCTTGCCGTTGTGGTCGCCTTTCAGCCAGCGGTCGAATACTTTGTGCACTCGCCCTACGCAATCTTGGAGGACTTGCGCATGGACTGTTTGGTATTCGGGGAACCTTGCCTTGGTATTCACCAGATCCCGTTTTTGGGAGTAGTAATCAGGCCTGTCTTTCAGTTCAGGCAAATGACAGATTAAGGGGCAAGCGTTGATATCACAGCGGTTTTGCTCCCACCAGTTAAACCGCTCTGCCAGCCGATAATTGTACTGCTTGCGCAACAGCTCCAGCCACTGATCCATCAGGGCAGATTGGCTGGGCGTAGGCCGCAGACGGTACTGATAAGCAGTCCTCATCTTAAGCGTGCCTAGAAACCGCTACACTGATTATAGCGCCAGCAGGGATTACCGGCCATGAAGCATGGTTTTGTTTCCAGCGGCAGAGCCGTATCTGATTTGAAGGCACACTTGGTCTTAACCACCAAGTACCGACGCAAGGTATTTACTAGAGAAATGTTGCAGCGATTGCATGAAGTTATGTATGACCTCTGCCAAAAGTGGGGCTGCAAACTTATCGAGTTTAACGGCGAGGCAGACCATATTCATCTGCTATTCCAGTACTATCCGCAGATAGATCTGTCCAAGTTGGTAAACAACATTAAATCCGTCTCTAGCCGTAGGATGAGAAGCGAGTTTGCGGACTACATCAGCAAGATATATCGGAAAAATGTACTGTGGAATGAATCTTATTTCATCGCTTCATGTGGTGGGGTGACGGTCTCGGTTTTGTGCCAGTACATTGAAAACCAAGGAACTCCCGCCTCTCATCCCGACCCAAGCGCTCCGCGCCGCTAGCGCGTTCGCTTCAGCGGGCCGTAGGCCATACGTCCTGCGGACAGAGGGCGGGGCTTCTCGGCGGACTAGCTAAAATCAAGGGAGACCTTTTGCAACTTGGCAATGGTGACCGTCCCTCTGACTTCAGCCCTGAATATCGACTACCGGCCTTTGCAGGAGTTGTTGTCGGCGGGAGCCTGGCTGGAGGCGGATCGGCTGAGCCTACAACTGCTATGTCGGGCGGCAGGAGAGGGGGCGGCGCGGCGGGGCTGGCTGTATTTTTCCGAGGTGAGCCGGATCCCGGCAGAGGATCTGCGCACGATTGATCACCTGTGGCGAGCGGCCTCTGGGGATCGCTTTGGCTACTCGGTGCAGCGGCAACTGTGGCTGGGGGTGAACCGCAACTGGGAGCGCCTCTGGCCGCTCATTGGCTGGAAGCAGGGCTACCACTGGACTCGCTACCCTGACGAGTTCATCTGGGATCTCTCCGCCCCCAAGGGCCACCTGCCCCTTTCCAACCAACTGCGGGGGGTGCGGGTTCTGGAGGAGTTGCTCACCCACAAGGCTTGGGAAGAAGTGTCTGGCTGAGCATCCCTGGTTACTGGCTGAATCATAATTGGACTAGACTGTGGCCGAGCAACTGCAACTAACCCAATTTCCCAACTTGCCCATCGACCTGGCCCAGGCCTGTGAGCAGGCCATCCAGGCTACACGGCTGGCTATGCAAGCAGGATATCGCCGCCTGCTCATCGAGATCCTGGCCCCCGACATCAAGCCAGAAGTATTGTCCCGCCCGTTCTTGGAGCTGCTGCAACCGCCTGCTTTGGTGCTATTCAGCGATGCCGGCGGAGCAGCCCTGGCCCAGCGGGAATGGGGATCCCTACCCGAAGGGATCGAATTGCAGAGCTTGACTTCCCGGACTCAACCTACCCCAGAACAGAGCCTCCTGCTGGTGATGCCCGCGGTTTACAGCTTGGATCAGGTGGAGCGGGTTTGCCAAGCGGTCAGCGGTGGGGATCCCTCTGGGCTGACTTCCAAAGGACGGGATCCCAAGCCCGTCGTGCTGCTCAACCCCCAATTGCAGGATGCCGCCACCGTGGGGGTGGGTCTGGCCGGTCGCCGTCTGCGTCAGCGGTTCCTGAGCACCTTTGAGACCAGCTACTACCTGCGCTCCCTGGTGGAGGGGGCCCTGTTTCGGGCCTATCCGGATCCCTGGAGCGTGTGGCAGCAGGAAGAGCCCGGCCTCTACAGCGTCTTGAAGACTTTTATTGCCCAGCCCACCGGCGAGGAAGTGGCCGAACTGTTCAGGGCCAGCAAGGGAAAGGATCCCTGGTGGAGCTGGCGGCGCTGGCTGGGATCCCTGCGAGGGTCAGGATCTCATGGGGAGAAAGGCCAGGGGTGAGGGTTAGTACTATCTCAAACTCTTTTAATAAAGACTATAAAGCTCCCCGCCTCATCTCTATTTCGGTGATATGATCACACCACGCTAGGAGTGTCTGGGGATTATCCCCAGGCTGAGATTACATCCTCAGAACCTGATCTGGTTCATACCAGCGTAGGAAAGCGAGCACTGGAGTTGACAACATGCGCAGCGAATGGGTTGCCCGTCGCCGTGGGCAAGCAAATGTAACGCAGATGCACTTTGCCCGTCAGGGCGTGATTACCGAAGAGATGGAGTACGTGGCCCAGCGGGAAAACCTGCCGCCGGAACTGATCCGCTCGGAAGTGGCCCGGGGTCGCATGATCATCCCTGCCAACATCAATCACACCAACCTCGAGCCGATGTGCATTGGGATCGCTTCCCGGTGCAAAGTCAATGCCAACATTGGCGCTTCCCCTACTTCTTCCGGCTTGGCCGAAGAGCTGGAAAAGCTAAAATTGGCCATCAAATACGGCGCCGATACCGTTATGGATCTGTCCACCGGCGGGGGCGATTTGGATGAAATTCGCACAGCCATTATCCAAGCTTCTCCAGTGCCCATTGGCACGGTGCCCATCTACCAAGCCCTAGAAAGTGTGCACGGCAACGTCGAAAAACTTTCTGCAGAAGACATCTTGCATGTTATCGAAAAACAGGCCCAGCAGGGGGTGGACTACATGACCATCCATGCCGGGATCCTGATCGAATATCTTCCGTTGGTACGCCACCGCCTGACGGGAATTGTTTCTCGTGGGGGTGGGATCCTGGCCCGTTGGATGTTGGCCCACCACAAACAAAACCCGCTTTATACCCACTTCCGCGACATTATCGAGATTTTCAAGAAATACGATGTTTCTTTTAGTCTGGGAGATTCTTTGCGACCGGGATGTTTGCACGATGCCTCTGATGAAGCACAACTGGCGGAGTTGAAAACCCTGGGCCAGTTGACCCGCATGGCCTGGGAGCACGATGTGCAGGTCATGGTGGAAGGACCGGGGCACGTGCCGATGGATCAAATTGAATTCAACGTGCGCAAGCAAATGGAAGAGTGCGATGAGGCTCCCTTCTATGTTTTGGGGCCTTTGGTAACCGATATTGCGGCAGGCTATGACCACATCAGCTCCGCCATTGGAGCAGCCTTAGCCGGTTGGTACGGGGCAGCCATGCTTTGCTATGTCACCCCCAAAGAGCACCTGGGTTTGCCCAATGCAGAGGACGTGCGCAACGGCTTAATTGCCTATAAAATTGCCGCCCATGCTGCCGATATTGCCCGTCATCGCCCCGGTGCCAGGGATCGGGATGATGAGATGTCGAGGGCCCGCTATAACTTCGACTGGAACCGGCAGTTTGAATTGTCTTTGGATCCAGAACGCGCCAGAGAATATCACGACGAAACCTTGCCGGCAGATATCTACAAAACGGCAGAGTTCTGCTCCATGTGTGGGCCAAAGTTTTGCCCCATGCAAACCAAGATGGAT
Source organism: Thermostichus sp. MS-CIW-41 (assembly GCF_054058915.1). Taxonomy (NCBI): domain Bacteria; kingdom Bacillati; phylum Cyanobacteriota; class Cyanophyceae; order Thermostichales; family Thermostichaceae; genus Thermostichus; species Thermostichus sp. MS-CIW-41. Next base: position 25,599 of record NZ_JBSSBO010000015.1, on the reverse strand, counting down.
GCAGAGGCTTTGAGCGAGCTGGAGCGGTTCTTGGCCGCGCAGCCAACAGGATAAGTCTTGGTTCATCCCCAATCCAATGGGTTGAAACCATCTTCTGTCCTGCCTATGGACTGGATTGGGATCCCAGCCTCAAGCTGTCAAAAAGTTGGGTCTAAAGTTCTGTCCTACCGCAGGGATCCCTGCCCTTTGCGGCGGGGAGTGTGTCAAGCTGATCTGTAGAAGAACCATTGCAGTTGGCTCACTTGAGCACAGAGGATGACATGGCACTTAGACAACTCGGGCATGTCGCCATCCGGGTAGAAGACATCCCCAAGGCGGTGGAGTTCTACCAAAAGCTGGGCATGGTCAACGTCTGGCAGGATCCCGACTGGGCCTACATGAAGGCAGGAGAGGATGGGCTGGCGCTATTGGGGCCGGGCTACCGCGCGGCAGGGCCTCACTTTGGCTTTGTCTTCGACAGCATAGAGGAGCTCCAGCAAGAACACCAACGCCTGAAATCCCAAGGGATCCCGGTAGGGGCCATTCACACCCACCGGGATGGCACTGCCTCTTTCTATGGCAAGGATCCCGACGGCAACCTGTTTGAGTTTTTGTATGAGCCTGCGGGGACTTTCGACAGGGCTAGGTCAGCTCAAGCAACAGCTTGACCGATAGAGCTCCAAATACCAAATACCCTTAATTCGCCCAGCCTAGACGACAAAAGACGAAGGGATCCCCTCCTACACAGGGAATCCCTCCTTTTGACCAGCATTTACCCGACTTGAGCCAGTGGGAGTTGCCCGGTCAGTCGCCAGATCTGCTGGAGGTTTGCACGTACAAAATCACCAGGAAGATGGCGGGCACCAGAACAACTAAGAGGGTGGCCAAGATGCCCAGGTAGTTCGTCTCCATAACTCACAAATGCCACAAGCCCAACTGGCAGTCAGCATACCACTCTGAGGTGCGACTTGCCCAAAGGGAAAACAGGCGGGCCAAGGCTAGGGCTTTGTTTTGACGGAAACATCCCCCAGCACTTTGGTCTGGCAGGCAAGGCGGTAGCTATCGGGCTTGCGCTTGAGCTTGCGGTTTTCTGCCTCGGTGCGAGGGGAGAGATGCTCGGATCCCTCGACAATCTCCACCACACAGGTGCCACATTGGCCGTTGCCGCCGCAGTTGAGCAGCTTGGCCATCATTTTGTAGAGATCGATCTGGTTTTCCAGAGCCTTCAGGCGCAGGTTAGCGCCTTCAGCGACGAAGATCTCTCGGTTCTCGTTGACGAAGCGGATCGTTGCCATACCCCTGCCAGAAACCACGACACCTTTCAGACTGAGCCAGGAGAGCGGTCACAGTTGCTAAGTATTGTAACATTTTAAGTCATATTTTTAATCTCCGGCGAGAGATCTGGGATGATGATGCCTAAAGTGAGACGGCATCCTGCCTGAAGCCACTCAGGTCGGTAGCGTTTCGTTATACTGTTTGATGCCCGTGATGGAAATTCTGAGAGCGATATCCTCTTGGGTGCGCTCAGGGGTTCAAGCGGGTGCGGCACCCCTCGACTCTGAAGAAACTGCTCAGGTCAGGATCCCAGGTAAGATGTCGGCTTAATTGTTTGACTGGATATCGCGCAAGTGTTGGAGAACGTGGAGGACCGAGCTTTATGGGACTACCGTGGTATCGGGTCCATACGGTTGTACTGAATGACCCAGGTCGCCTGATCGCGGTTCACCTGATGCATACCGCTCTGGTAGCAGGTTGGGCCGGGTCGATGGCGCTCTATGAAACGGCCATTTTCGATCCGTCGGATCCTGTCCTGAATCCGATGTGGCGTCAGGGCATGTTTGTCATGCCATTTATGGTTCGCCTGGGGGTGGTCAACTCCTGGGGCGGTTGGAATATCTACGGCGAGAGCGTTGCCAATGCGGGCTTCTGGACGTTTGAAGGGGTAGCCACTGCCCATATCGTTTTGTCCGGCTTGCTCTTCTTGGCTGCCTGCTGGCACTGGGTGTACTGGGATCTGGAGCTGTTCCGGGATCCCCGCACCGGCGAGCCGGCTTTGGATCTGCCGAAAATGTTCGGGATCCACCTGCTGCTGGCCGGGATCCTCTGCTTTGGCTTTGGAGCTTTTCACCTGACGGGGGTGTTTGGCCCGGGAATGTGGGTGAGCGATCCCTATGCGACGACGGGGCACGTCCAGCCGGTGGCGCCGGAATGGGGGCCAGCTGGTTTTAACCCCTACAACGCCGGAGGGGTGGTGGCCCACCACATTGCTGCAGGCATCGTGGGCATCATTGCAGGTCTATTTCACATCACGGTACGCCCACCCCAGCGCCTCTATCGCGCTCTGCGGATGGGGAACATCGAGACGGTGCTTTCCAGCTCGATCGCGGCGGTGTTTTTTGCCGGTTTTGTGGTGGCCGGAACCATGTGGTACGGCAGCGCCACTACCCCTGTGGAGCTGTTTGGTCCCACCCGCTACCAATGGGATTCTGGCTATTTCAACCAGGAGATTAACCGCCGGGTAAATGCGGCCATGGAAGCCGGGATGACCCGCAGCGAGGCCTACAACTCCCTGCCCAAGTCTCTGCTCTTCTACGACTACGTGGGCAACAGCCCGGCCAAGGGGGGACTGTTCCGAGCTGGCCCCATGAACAAAGGGGATGGCATTGCCATCGAGTGGCTGGGCTACCCGGTGTTCCGTGACCGCGAAGGGCGGGAGCTGACGGTGCAGCGGATGCCCAATTTCTTCGAAACCTTCCCGGTTATTCTGCGGGATGCCGATGGGGTGGTGCGGGCAGACATTCCCTTCCGTCGGGCAGAGTCTCGCTATAGCTTTGAGCAGGTGGGTGTGACGGTGGAGTTTTACGGCGGCAAGCTGGACGGCCAGGTGTTTACCGACCCGGCAACCGTCAAGAAATATGCCCGCCAGGCCCAGTTGGGTCAGTTGTTTGAGTTCGACCGAGAAACTCCCAAGGCGGACGGCACCTTCCACACCAGCCCCCGCGGTTGGTTTACCTTTGCTCACGCGGTCTTTGCCCTGCTGTTCTTCTTTGGCCACATCTGGCACGGCGCTCGCACTCTCTTCCGCGATGTGTTCGCCGGTATTGACCCGAATATGAGCGAGGAAATGGTGGAGTTCGGCGTCTTCCAGAAAGTAGGGGATCCCACCACTCGCAAGGTGCAGGAAGCCTAGAGCCCTTTTCGGCGATGCCGTCGGCACTCTGCTTCACTTTGGAGATGGGGTGCTGGCGGCTCCGAGTTAATCTGGAATCAAGCCCCCTTAGAAATGGAGGTTTTGTATGGAAGCCATCACCTACACCTTTATCCTGTTTTTGACGTTGGGCCTTCTGTTTTTCGCGGTCGCCTTTCGGGAAACTCCGAGAATTACCAAGAAGTAACCCAGGGTAGTGGCTGCCGTTCCTGCTGTGCCGGGCTCAAGCAAGGCAGAGGGAAGGTCAGTCTCTTTTGAGATTTGTGGTTTAGGCTTAGTTCTGGATGGGGCCGGAGCTCTCTCCGGCTTTCCTATTTGCGGTTGGGTAGCGGCAACTCGGAATGGAGTGATTCCAAAATAAGATTCCAAAATAAATAGTCAAGTAGCGGCAACCTGAGGATCCTTCCTTTTGGGAGAGGAGGGGGGAGTTCTCAGAGCTACTGAGACCCTTTTCGGTACTCTTCAGTACTCTGTAGGAGAACGCTTGTCCTACTGCTCAAATTGAACTCGCTAAGGATGCCTTAGGATGGCTTTTGGGATCCCAGAGACAGCTTAGCTTGGGTTCAGATTCAAGATTGGGTTAACGATGGCAACAGTGCTGCTGGTGGAAGATGATCCGATCAACGCCCGTGTTTTTGAGAAGGTGTTGCGACGGCGGGGAGGTTTTGAGGTCTTTCACAGCCAGGATGTGGAGCAGATTTTGAAGCTGGCCCAGGGGCACGAGGTGGATGTCATTTTGTTGGATGTTTCCCTGTCCCAGAGCACCTTTCGCGGCGAGGCGGTGGACGGGATCCGCATTGCCCAACTGTTGAAGGGGGATCCAAAAAGCCGCTCCATCCCCATTATTTTGGTGACGGCCCACGCCATGCGCGGCGACCGCGAGGCATTCTTGGCCCAGAGCGGGGCGGATGGTTATATCGCCAAGCCGGTGGTGGATCATGAGGAGATGGTGAATCAAGTTCGCCAGGTGTTGTCTCGAGGGCCGGGGCAGGGGTGAGTTCTCCTGGAGAAGAGTTAGGCGGCGAAGCTGTGCAAAATCGACTGCCAGAAGGGGATCCCATCTTGCCCTGGCAAATCGGGATCTGCTGCCCGCTCAGGGTGGGGCATTAAACCCAGAATCCGACCGCTGGGATCGCAAATGCCGGCAATATTATCCACAGAGCCGTTGGGCGCAACCGGAGCATAGCGAAGGACGATCTGCCCTTGATCCTGCAATTGCTTGAGGGTATCCGGGTCGCAGGTATAGCGGCCTTCCCCATGGGCGATGGGCAGGGTTAGGGTGGATCCCTGGGGATACGCGCTTGTCCAGGGGAGATCCTGCCGTTCTACACGGATCCCCACTCGGTCGCAGATAAAGTGCAGGTTGGCATTGCGCACCAGCGCCCCCGGCAGCAGGCCCGCCTCTGTTAAGATCTGAAAGCCATTGCAGATGCCCAGCACATAGCCGCCTCGCGCTACGTGCTCCTTCAGGGATCCCATCACCGGAGCAAAACGAGCGATGGCCCCACAACGCAAATAATCCCCATAGCTGAAGCCCCCCGGCAGCACCACCACATCCAGCTCCGACAAATCCGTCTCTCGGTGCCAGATCAGCCGCGTTGGGCAGCCCAAGAGGCCGCGGGTTACCCAGGCTACATCTCGGTCGCAGTTGGAACCCGGAAAAACAACAACGCCAAACCTCACGCCAGCCATTGGGATCCCTTAAGTGAGAGGAAAGAAGATGGTCAGATTAGAGGGATGGAAGAGGGGTTGGGGGTATTTTTGGAATGGCCATCAGATCAACCCCAAATCGCGTGAACCCATCAAATTAACCACCGATGGCAGCCACTTGGATTTGATAAGTCTCAATCACCGGGTTGGCCAGCAGTTGATGGCACAGCTCATCCACCTGGCGGTGGGCGGTCTCGGCGTCGGAGGCCTCTAGCTGCAGTTGGATATGCTTGCCAATGCGCACCTGCTGTACCTGGGTATGCCCCAGCTGATGCAAGCTGGACTGAACCGCAGCCCCGGCGGGATCGAGAACAGAGGGGCGTAGGTGAATCTGAATCTGGGCCTGGAACTGCATAGAATAAAGGCTGGATCTGTTACCAGTGTATCAGTCGGATCATCACAGCTTTGGGTTCAGTCATGGATGCGTCGCGCGTGGTGGCCATTGCCCACAACGTTTTCCGGGAAACGATTCGGGATCGGATTCTCTACCTGGTGATGGTATTTGCGGTGGCCATGCTGGGAGCCGCTGTTTTGATCCCGCAGGTGGCCAACCAGGCCCACAACAAAATCATTGCCGACCTGGGGTTGGCGGCCATTCACTTCTTCGGCCTGATCGTGGCCATTTTCGTGGGCACAGGGCTGGTGAATAAGGAGATTGAAAAACGCACGGTGTATGTGCTGATCGCCAAACCCATGAGCCGGGCAGAGTTCATTGTCGGCAAGCATCTGGGCCTATCGGCGCTGCTGTCGGTGCTGGTGCTGCTGATGACGGTTGTGTTTCTGCTGAGCTTGCTGCTGGTGCAGGCCCCGATCCCCCTTTTGGCCATTCTCTGGGCAACAGTCTTCACTTTCTTAGAGCTGGTGCTGATTGTTGCCGCAGCCCTGCTGTTCGGGGTTTTCACTTCCTCGATTCTGGCCACCCTCTACACCATTGCCCTGTTCCTGATGGGCCATGCCAGCCGCGCCCTGCTGCAACTGAGCAAGCTGGTGAAAGATGCCGGATTTGGCAAACTGTTTGAGGTGATTTATTTGATCCTGCCGGATTTGGAGCGCCTCAATTTGAGAGATGCTGCGGTTTACGGCCAAGTTCCGCCCCCAGCAGAACTTCTCGGAGATGCACTGTACGGCTTGGTTTACACCCTTTTGCTGCTGATTCTGGCAGTGTTGGTGTTCGCCCGGCGTGAGTTCTGACGTTACCTCTTCCCCCATGCGTTTTTTCCACTTCTATACGCCCGAACAGGTGCCTTCATCTGGGATCCCGGAGTGTGCGGTGGCCATTGATGTGCTGCGGGCCACCACCACCATTGCCACAGCGCTGGCAGCAGGAGCAGAAGCGGTACAGGTGTTTGCCCACCTGCAGCAGCTCCAAGAGGCAAGCCAAAACTGGCCGGCTTCCCAGCGGCTTTTGGCCGGGGAACGGGGGGGCAAAGCAGTGGCGGGATTCGACCTAGGCAATTCCCCCCTCGACTACACTCCCGACCGCGTGCGGGACAAGCGCATCTTCCTGAGCACCACCAACGGCACGCGCAGCCTACAGCGCCTGGAAGGGATCCCAGTGGTGATTACAGCAGCCCTGGTGAACTTGGGAGCCGTGGTGGATTTTCTCAGACGGGGCTCCTTTGCCGAGGTGTGGCTGGTGGGATCCGGGTGGGAAGGGGCCTTTTCGCTGGAAGATACTGCCTGTGCCGGAGCCATCTTGCATCGCCTGGGCTGCTCTTTGAACCAGTTGGGCAACGACGAGACCTTGGCGGCCTTGGCCCTCTACCAAACTTGGCAGGACGATCTGCTGGGTTTGTTGAGACGCTCTAGCCACGGGCAACGGCTATTGGGTCTGGGGCCGGAAAACGATCAGGATCTGGCCTATTGTGCCCAGCTGGATCGTCTCTCGGTGGTGCCCCGACAGGTTCAGCCAGGGGTTTTGGCCAGTGGCGGGTAGATTCTGGACAGGTGGAGCGACCTGTGGATCCCACCACCCTCTGAGCTGGAAGTAGGCGGCCATTGTCAGCATGGGCTGGATCTCAACAGGCCGGGCGTAGGCTTGGGGATCCTTCCACGCCAGATATGGTCTTCGGCTAACCTGCTTGTGCCGTGTCGGGAGCGATGCCCAGCGCTTTCTGGTGCAGCCACGCCTGCCATTCCCCTGGGATCAGCTTGTTGTTAAACGCATCGCCAGAAACAAACATATCCCGCTGATTCTGGGCCAACACAAAAATGGAGCGGCGATCGAAATGGGAAGTGAGTTTGTAGAGTGTGTAGGGGCCTTCTGAGTAGAGGGTCAGAGTTTCCTGATCCAGGCCATGGCGGCTGCTTTGGCCATAGGCCCGCAAGACCATGTTGATCAATCGCTCATAGTGCATAGACCGCAGATTAGAAAGCTACACAGAACATAGACAGATATTACGGAAGCCGCTGCCAAGGCCCGAGCGGCTCAAGTTAACTCAGCATAACAAATCCTCTTGGATTGCTAGGCAACGCCAACGCGAATGAACAAGATGGGATCCGCACCCATGCAGCGTCAAATGCAGCAGAAAAATGCGGTAGAACTTAAGGCAAGCCATCACGCAACCCTCTTGCACAGGCAACCCCCCATGGCCAACATGGCGCCCCGCCCACCCCACCCCACAGAGCCTGTCCGCATTGGCATTGTCGGCGCTTCCGGCTACGGAGGGGTACAGTTGGTGCGGTTACTGAGCGAGCATCCCGGCGTGCAGATCACCTACCTGGCCGGGCAAGACAGTGCCGGCAAGCGCTACGGGGATCTCTATCCCCAGTTGGCCCAGGCGGTGGATCTGACCGTTCAGCCGGTAGAGGTGGATCGCATTGCCGCCAACAGCGATGTGGTGTTTTTGTCTCTCCCCAATGGGCTGGCTGCTGAGCTGGCTCCGCCTTTGCTGGCCAAGGGGTGCAAAGTCTTAGATCTGTCGGCGGATTACCGCTTTCGCAACCTGGCCACCTACCAATCTTGGTACCGCATGGGTCAGACGGATCCCAACTGGCCCAGCCCTGCCTATCGCCAGGCCAATGAGCAGGCGGTCTATGGGTTGCCGGAACTTTATCGCGAGGCGATTGCCCAAGCCCAACTGGTGGGCTGTCCCGGCTGTTATCCCACTGCCTCGTTGTTGGCGGTTGCTCCTCTGCTGCGGCAGGGGTTGGTGGAGCTGGACAGCCTCATTTTCGATGCCAAATCCGGCGTTTCGGGGGCAGGTCGTACCCCCAAGGTGGGATCCCTGTTTGCCGAAGTGGACGGCTCTCTGGCAGCCTATGGAGTGGCCCAGCACCGGCATACGCCCGAGATCGAGCAAGCCTGCACCGACCTGACCCACACCCCCATCACCGTGCAATTTACGCCCCATCTGGTGCCCATGGTGCGGGGGATCCACGTCACGTTGTATGCCACCCTGCGGGATCCCGGCTTTGTGGGGGAAGATTTGCTCACCATTTACAATGCTTTCTATCGCCAATCTCCCTGGGTGAAGGTGCTGCCGCGGGGGGTCTACCCGCAAACCAAATGGGTCTCCGGCACCAACACCTGCATGATCGGGGTGGAGGTGGACAGCCGCACCAACCGCGTTATTGTCCTGTCGGTGATCGATAACCTGATGAAAGGGCAAGCCGGGCAGGCGGTGCAGTGTCTCAACCTGATGATGGGATGGCCGGAAACGTTGGGTTTGCCTCGGCTGGCGTTTTACCCCTAGCTATAATGCCGGTAATCCCCTTGAGGCCGGTTCTGTCCATGTCTGAACCTCTGGATCCCGCTTTGCCCCAAAATGCCTCGCCCAGCGCAAAGGTTGCCTCAGATGCCGTCAATGGCGCTGCTGAGGGCCTGAACTGGGAGGAGCTGTGGCGGCAGCTGGAAGCGGGCTGGCAGGATCTACCCCGTCGCTCCGAAGAGACGGTGCAACAGACCCTGGCTCGCCTGCAACTGGAGTGGGGCGGGCTGTGCCGAGAGGCGCGGGATCGGCTGCAAAGCGCTCTGGAACAGTCGAGAACGGCGGGATCCCCAGAGCCCGTCCACCGAGAGCTGCAAGCGCTCTTGCCCCTGCTTAACCCCTGCCAATGGGAAGTGGTCATTGGCTCTTTGCGGCAGGCTGCGGATCGCGCCTGGGTGGCCAGCTTGCTGTATCACGGCTTGCAGGAACCGGCCCATCCAGATGGGATCCCTTCTTGGGCTCGGACGCTGACCTCTGACCAACGCTCTGCTCTGGAGGCGATGAGTGCTCGTGCCTATGGCAACAGCCGCCTACCTTTGGTGATGGACAAAAGCGGCCAGATTCAAGTAAAGGCCTCAGCCGCCTTGTTGGCCGCCTTGATCGCCATCGAGATCGGCAGTGTGGGTTCGGCAGGTGCCTTGTCCTTGCTGGGCACACCGGAGCTGCGCAAGCTCTTGAATGCCGAGGGCAAGCTGCGGCGAACTGGCTTAAAACAGGGACGAACTGCCCTCACAGAAGAAGAATGGCAAACGCTGCGCCGTTGGCTGGATCCCAAGGGATCCCCCCCCGACTGGTATCTCAATCTGACCCAAGTGGGGATCCAGACCACCCAAGTGGGGGACTATGCGGCACGGCGGCTGCGGGAGTTTTTCCAGAGTGAGTGGATTAAGCTCGTGATCCCCCCCTTGTATCACCTGGTCATCGATGCAGTGCGGCTGCTGACGGGAGAAGTGTTTCTCAGCGTGGGCACCACCCTGGAATCGGCTTTGGAATCGGCAGAGGCAGGGCGGCGACTGGAGTTGGTGCTGCAAGCCTTGCCCCAGGCGCGGAACATTCCCAGACCCAACCAGATCCAGGCTGCCATCCCCGCTGTGGTGGAAGCTGCCGAGAAAATCCTCAGACCCCTGCTGGCCCGCCAGTTAATGACGGTGGCGGACATCTTCGATCCGCCCATTCGCAACGAGAGCCTAAATGAATTGGGTCGGCAGCTCAACCTCTGGAACCCCTTCCAGTTTTTGCTCACCTGGAGCACGGCCGGCTGGCTGGAGGCCCTTCTGGATCAGATCAGCGAGTTGCAGCAGACCTACCCGGAAATGCCCCTGTGGGAGAGCTATCGCCAGGGCGTTGAGACGGCAGCGCAAGCTCCACGGGTAATGGAGCAGGCGGAGGCTCTGCGTCTAACGGCCAAGAGTCTGGATCCCAAGTTGGATCCCTTGGAAGATTGAGTAGATGATGCATAGGGAAGAAAATTTCCTACAGCATCCACAAAGTGAGGCTGGCAGGCTAGGTGGAATCTTTTCTACGCCAAAGACAAATCTGCACGGGTTGTAGAGGGTGGCCGGCGGACTGGTTTCCAACCTATTCCCAAGTTAGCCATCCAGGCGGCTAGGAAAACTCCATCCACGCCACCAACTGGCCACCCCCGTAAGCAAGGGGAGTGTCGAACAAAAACATGCGGGTCAAGGACGTGACCGGTAAGATCCAAGCAGGGATCCCCAAATAAAGAAACGAAGTAGAAACCAACGTGCAACATCAAGTTTTGGGGTTAGGCATTGCGGGGCTGGCGGCGGCGCGGCTGTTGCGGGCCCAGGGCTATGAAGTGCTGGTTTGGGATGAGCAAGATTCCCCTCTTCTCAGACAGCGGCAGGCTGAGCTCAATCAAGAAGGGATCCCGGTTCGGCTGGGGCAGCCTTTTCAACTGGCCGAAGGGGTGAAGCAGGTGGTGGTCAGTCCAGGTATTGCTTGGGATCACCCGCTGCTGCAGGAGGTGCGTCAACAGGGAATCCCGGTGGTGGGGGAGGCGGAGCTGGCCTGGATCTATCTTGACCACCTACCCTGGGTGGGGATCACCGGCACCAACGGCAAAAGCACCACCACGGCTCTGGTGGCGGAAATGTTCAAGGCGGCGGGGTTGCAAGGGATCCCCTGCGGCAACATTGGCCTGCCCCTGTCGCAAGTGGCTTTGGCAACGCTCCAGGGAAAGCTCAAGCCGGATTGGATCGTGGCGGAGCTGAGCAGCTATCAGTTGGAAGCCAGCAGCCGCCTCATGAGCAGTACTCCTGGAGGGCCGCCGCGCATTGGGGTGTGGACCACCTTCACTCCCGATCACCTAGAACGGCATGGGACGCTGGAGCGCTATGCCAGCTTTAAGGCTCGCCTTTTGGATCGGGCCCAGTGGCGGGTGCTCAACGGCGAGGATCCCTACCTGTGCCGCCGCCGGCAGGACTGGGAAAATACCTATTGGACTTCCCTTGTTGCTACCCAAGGCTGTTGTGACCGGGATCCCACTGCAACCGTTGACCTGCGGGAAAACCTCCTCTACATCCAGGGGGAGATGGTGGCGGAGCTGGAGGACTTTGCAGAACGCTGCCCTGGCCAACACAATCTGCAAAACCTGCTCTTGGCGGCAGCAGCAGCGCGTCTGGCCGGGATCCCCAACGTTGCCATTCAAAAAGCCATCCGATCTTTTGCCGGCATGCCCCATCGACTGGAGCGGGTGGCACAAATCCAGGTGGGATCCACCCCTATCCGCTTTGTCAACGACAGCAAGGCCACCAACTACGAGGCCGGCTGGGTGGCGCTCAACGCCCTTTCCCCACCCATTATTCTGATTGCCGGAGGAAGGGCTAAGCAGGGGGATCCCAGTGCCTGGCTGCAGTTGATTCGGGCCAAGGTGGCCCGCGTGGTGCTGATGGGGGAGTCTGCCCCAGCCCTGGCGGAGGCCCTCCAGGGGATCCACTATACTGACGTTGAGCTGGTGCCAACCCTAGATGTAGCGGTGGAAAGAGCCTTTGCAGCGGCTTGTTCCCTTTCCCGTCAAGCTCAGAGGTTGGGGAAGCCCGCTCAACCCATCACCATTTTGCTGTCCCCCGCCTGTGCCAGTTTTGACCAGTACTCCAGCTTTGAACACCGTGGCAACCATTTCCGAGCCTGCTGCCAAGCCCTTCAGGGATCCCTGGAATGCTGAAGCTCGCTGGCTGCGCTGGCTCACCTTGATCTGGCTGGTGCTGGGGCTGCTGATGCTGTTTTCCGCTTCCTACCCGGTGGCTCAGCGGATCACTGGCGATGGCCTCTACTTTTTCAAGCGGCAATTGCTCTGGGCCGGGTTGGGTCTGGGTTGCTTCTGGGTTCTGGTGCGGATCCCGTTGCGGCGCTGGTTCCCCTGGGCCGGGATCCTCTGCTTGCTGGGAGTTGGCCTGGTGTGGGCCACCCAGGTGCCGGGGTTGGGGGTTTCCCGCCTGGAAGCCAGCCGCTGGCTGGATTTGAAGGTGATCCCTGTTATCCAGCCTTCAGAATTGCTCAAGCCCCTGTTGGTGTTGCAGGGATCCTGGATCTTTGGCCGCTGGTTTCACCATCCTCCCTGGTTCCGCATCCTCTGGGTGGTTATCTTCGCCTTTGCGCTCTTGGGGATCCTCGCCCAGCCCAACCTGGGCACCACGGCCATCTGCGGCCTCACCCTCTGGGCTATGGCTTGGACTGCCGGGATCCCAGCTTTCACCCTTTTGGCCACAGCGGGGCTGGGGATTCTGGCGGCTGTGGTGAGCATTCTCAGCAAAGATTACCAACGACGGCGCATCTTGGCCTTTTTGGATCCCTGGGGTAACGCCCAAGGGGATGGCTACCAGCTGGTGCAAAGCCTGTTGGCCATTGGCTCTGGCGGCCTGTGGGGCAAGGGATATGGCCTCTCCCAGCAAAAGCTGTTCTACCTGCCCATCCAATACACCGACTTTATCTTCTCGGTGTATGCAGAAGAGTTTGGCTTGGCCGGATCCCTGTTCTTTCTGGGGTTGCTGACCTTCTACACTCTGCTGGGCTGGCGGGTGATGGGGCGCTGTCGGGAGCTGACCATTCGCTTAGTAGCCTGTGGCTGCCTGATGTTTCTGGTGGGGCAGTCGCTGATGAACATCGGCGTGGTCACCGGGGTTCTGCCCACCACAGGCGTGCCCCTGCCTTTGTTCAGCCATGGGGGTAGCTCCATTCTGGCAGGGCTGATCACAGCAGGATTGTTGGTGCGGGCAGCCCGCGAAGCAGGGTAAAGTAAGGCTGCATGTTGCCAACCCAGCAAAGGGATCCTTTCACGCAAGCAGCAAACCCAGAGGGCCAGGGATCCCTATTGGTTGGCCTCTGCTTTAGACCGGCTTCTTACGCGGCAAAATCCAGAGCTGACGTTGAAACCGAGCCTAGATCCAGCCCATTTCATCCAAAACGAGGGTAAACACCGTCGCGCAACAGGCCACCAACAGCGACACATAAGCCGGCTGACCGTGGGCAATGCAAACACCGGCTGCCACCGAAGCGCCCGCAGCTGCAGAAAAGGTACGACCTGCCCAATTGCCTTTGGAGGGTTTGTCAGAAGGATTGAATTTGTTAAACATTTTTACAGCAGAAAGAGGATTCAAAGGGAATCAATTCCATAGGAAACGGCCTCAGGTTATCACCCCCCGACTCGATTCCAGAGGGATCCAAGGCCATTCTCAATATTTCTTCGCTTAGGCTTCAATCTTTCGTAAAATTGCGCTGAGATGCTCATAATCACCCCGCAACAGACAGCTCAACTGCCGACCTGCCTGTAGAAGCCAGTTGCGATCTCGGTTCAGGATTCGGTAAGTTTGGCGAATCACGGCAGCCACCAGCTCATCGGTTGGGATCCCGTTAACCTGTAGCAGGGTGCGCAAAAACTCGAAAGAGCGGCAAAATTCCCTCACTTCCGTATCGGAGCAGAGATAAACCGGCTGGTGAATCTGGGGAGGGCGTGGCGGCAAGTACTGATAGACCCGTCCCCCGCTGACAAAGCCGACAATGGCCGCGCGAAAATGGGTGCGCAACATGGCAAAAATCTGGGGCTGTTGCTCCCGCAGCTCCTGAGGGGAGAGGCCCAAAGCCCTGGCGCGATGGACGGTGTCGATGGGGGCAATGGCGGCATAGCAAACCACGCCATAGATCAGGTTGCCGGTCTCTTCGTCTTGGGAGCGCGTCCAACTGCCGAGAGCAGGCATGGGCGGGAAGGTCAGGCGTTCCGGCTCGAAGCACTGGGCCACAAAGGTTGTGGTGTTGGCTTCCACCACTTCTCCAAAAGCAGAGGCTGGCTGGGGAGAGATGGCCTTGGCTCTCATCGCGATCTCAGGCTCCTCAAGGGTTGCTGCTGCAGAGGCCGGCGAAGGGAGGTGGAATTCAGACCCACAGACAAGTCAAGAGAAAATAGAATCTTTTTTCTAGGTTTTAAGACTTGTGAAGATAGGGGCAATCCCCTCGCCCAACATTTTGCCCCTTTTGCAACGTTTTGTCCGATCCCCGGACGGCAAATCGGCAACTCAACGGCTTATGAGATCCTCATTGCTAAGAAAGTTAGCCGATTTTGGGGATCCCTGCGTAATATATTTTTTCACACGCTCCCGTGCAAATTCGCCATCCTAAATATTAGCCATTCTAAGTATTGAGCAGTTGGCGAGCGGAGGGAGAAACAATGAATGCTCAGCAACGCGGCCAAATCATCGCTTCTGAGTGGATGATCGACAGCCAAAACCCGGTACACTCCATTTCTCGGCTCAAGCGCCGGGCAACCTATTCCGATGTAACCCTCTGGTGGTTGGTGGTGCAGCTAAACCTGATGGAACAAAACTCTATTCATACCGATCACCGATAGAATGGACGGCGCAAGAACAATCGGCCACAAGAAAATCCCAGCCCAGGGATATCCCGGATCCCAAACCCAACCTTAAAACTTAAAAAAAACAAAAGAAGAGCTGAATGTTGAGTGGGGCTGCTCCTCAAACACCAGCTCTTCTGGACAGAGAAGAAGTAGATAGAGAAAGACCGAACAAAGGGAAGCCGAGCCCTCGACCTCCTTTCAATCCTCCAGGGGCAGAGCTGCCACCTGGGCCGGTTGCACTGGCGAGGGGAAGAAAGGCCGCTGCACGATTTCAGTTGCCAACACACTGCGCAACTGGGCAGCTACCGCCACCGTCGTGACATCGTAGGTTTGGGTAGCCAGGCGCGGGTAGAAGCCAATGCCGAGAATCGGCAACAGCAGACAGAGGGCCACCGCCATTTCTCGCGGACGCACATCCCCCAGGTAATCTTCCAAAACTAGGCCGGGATCCTGAGCCCCGTAGAACACCTGACGCAGCATGGAGAGCAAGTAAATGGGCGTCAGAATGATGCCCACTGCCGCCAGCAGGGCAATTCCAGCTTTGAAGGTCGGCGCATAGGCATCGCTGGTGGTCAAGCCCAAGAACACCGTCAGCTCACCCACAAATCCGCTCATCCCCGGCAGCGCCAGAGAGGCCAGGGATCCCGCTGTAAACAGGGCAAAAGCCTTCGGCATCTGCTTGGCCAACCCTCCCAACTTGTCGAGGGCAAGGGTGTGGGTGCGCTCGTAGGTGATCCCCGTCAGGAAGAACAGAACCGCGGCAATCAGACCGTGGGAGATCATCTGCAGCACTGCCCCATTGATGCCCAGCTCCGTGAAGGCGGAGATCCCGATCAACACAAAGCCCATGTGGGCAATGGACGAATAGGCCAAGCGCCGCTTGAGATGGTTCTGACCGAAGGCGGCCAACGCCCCGTAGATGATGTTCACCACACCCAACACCGCCAGCACCGGGGCGAAGTACACGTGGGCTTCCGACAACATGCCCACATTCATGCGGATCAGGCCATAGCCCCCCATCTTGAGCAGAACTCCCGCCAAGATCATGGAAATGGGAGCAGAGGCTTCGCTGTGGGCATCCGGCAGCCAGGTGTGCAGCGGGAAAATCGGCAGCTTCACCCCAAAGGCAATCAGCAAAGCCGCATAGGCCAACAGCTCCAAGGCCACCGGGTAAGACTTAGCGCTCAGCTCTGCCATCTCCAGGCTAAAGCCCTCGCCATAGAAGGCCATTGCCAGGGATCCCACCAAGATAAAAATGGAGGCGGCGGCGGTGTAGAGGATGAACTTGGTGGCGGCGTACTGGCGCTTCGGCCCACCCCAAATGGAGATGAGCAGATAGACCGGCACCAGCTCAATCTCCCACATCAGGAAGAATAGAAGCATGTCCTGCGCCAGAAATACGCCCACCTGGGCGCCGTACATCAGCAGCAGCAGGAAGAAAAACAAACGCGGCTTGTGGGAGAGATTCCAAGCCGCCACAATCGACAGGGTCGTGATCAAACCGGACAGCAACACCAGCGGGAAGGAGAGGCCGTCCACCGCCAGCGACCAGTGGAACCCAATTTGGGGCACCCAGGCGTAGCGCTCCGCCAGTTGCAGAGAAAAGTCCTGCAGGTCATAGTGCCGCGCAAAGACATAGACCATCAGGCCCAAATCAAAAGCCCCCACAGCGAGGGCATACCAACGCACCCAACGGCTCTGGGGGATCAAGGGGATCCCGAAGGCTGCCAGCAGAGGCAAGAGCACCAGCACCGACAGCCAGGGAAACTCAAGAGAATTGCTCATGACCGGGAATAAATACTCATGCTCGATACCTCAATGATATGAAGCTGTGTAAACAAATGGGAAGCGATATTTACAAAAAAATCTGCGCCATCGCGCAGATCTCGAGAAAGTTTCTCTGATGCCGATCCTCGAGGAGCCTCGAGGGATCCAGCAGGACAGCACTCCGCCAGGTGGATGGGCCACCCGAGTTGGCCAGAGAACCTTGTGGGGATCCCCCGGCAAGCGACTCCCCCGCTACCGGGGAAGTGGCCAGGATCTACTCGTCTTCGGCAAAGACAAAACGGTGCAGCTCGTCCAGGGTTGGCTCTGGGCTTTCCAGAGCAAAAAGAACCGCGTCCTCAATCACGGCGCTGACCTCCGCGTGGATGGCTTGGAAGTCTGCCTCGGACATTAGGTTGTGCTCCAGGGCATAGCGTTCCAGTTGTTTAATGGGATCCCGCTGCCGCCAGAACTCTTTTTCCTCAGGACTGCGCAGCTCGTCAGGGTCGGCAAGGGAATGGCCCCGAAAACGATAGGTGATGCACTCTAGCAAGGTGGGGCCTTCTCCGGCGCGGGCGCGGGCGATGGCCTGTTGGGCCGCCTCTCGCACCGCCAGCACATCCATCCCATCCACCTGGTAGCCGGGCATGCCAAAAGCCGGGCCCTTGCGGTAGATATCGGTGTCGGAAGTGGAGCGCTCATGGGCCATGCCAATGGCCCAGAAGTTATTTTCCACCACATAGATGATGGGCAACTTCCAGAGGGCAGCCATGTTGAGGCACTCGTAAAACTGGCCGTTGTTGCAGGCTCCATCCCCGAAGAAGCAGGCGGTTACCTGGTCAGTGCCCCGGTATTTGGCAGAAAAAGCAGCCCCCGTCGCCACCGGGATCCCTTCGGCCACAAAGGCATAGCCTCCCAAAAAGTTGTGCTCTGCCGAAAACAGATGCATGGAGCCGCCCCGACCCTTGCTGCAGCCAGTGGCCTTGCCGAAGAGCTCCGCCATCACCGCCCGCGGTGGGATCCCTGTGCTGAGGGCATGCACATGATCGCGGTAGGTGCTGCACACATAGTCGGTGGGCTTGAGCGCCTTGATCACCCCCGTAGAGACGGCCTCTTGGCCGTTGTACAGATGCACAAAGCCGAACATCTTGCCCTTGTAGTACATTTCGGCGCACTTGTCTTCAAACAGGCGGCCCAGCACCATGTCTTCATAGAGAAGACGAGCCTCTTCGGCAGAAATGCGAGCAGTTGTGGAGCGCGAAGTGAGTTCTTGAACCATGCTGCGGTGCAACGAATCAGAGGTATCTTAGGCGGTCAGCAGTGAGCTTTGCGGTTTGCCCATTATCTCATGCTCCAGTCTGTCTGCCACCTTACCTGGAAATCCCATCCTGCAGGGCCGAAAGCGGTTGTTTCGAGGCCAAGGGAGTTAAACTGAAAGGCTAGGGCAAGAGGCGTTTCCATTGCAGCAGCCGCATCAGGACTCCGTCCCGCAAACGCGAATCTTGAACACCAGAGGGGGGGTTTCTTCTGCTCTCGGCTTGGACGTCGATCTGCTGGAGCCGGGGGCAAGAGGTATTTGGCCAGCCAACGTGACGGGGTGCGCCCATGGGAGCCCGTTGGGTTAGCGGTTTTGCGGCGGTGTTGTTTGCGTTGGCGGTCACCCTGCTAGGGGGCTGGTATTTTACTGCAGCCATTGGGCTGATCATTTTTTTGGCCCAGTTGGAGTTTTTTCGCTTGGTGCAAGCCAAAGGCAATGCGCCGGCCATGCGCACCACCATGTTTTCCAGCCAGGTGCTGGTGATTTTGCAGCAGGTGAGGCCGGAGTGGACCAGCCCTGCCTTTATCGTGGCGGGATCGATCATCTGTTTTTATTTGCTCTTTAAGCCCAAGGTGGCCACCATTGCCGATATTGCCACCTCGATTTTGGGGTTGTTCTACTGTGCGTTGCTGCCCAGCTTCTGGATTCGGGTCAGGGCCTTGTCTTTTGCGCAAGGGCTGGGCGAAGGGCTATGGATTACGCTGCTGGCCATTGGCTGCGTGATCGCTGCCGATGTGGGGGCCTACCTGTGTGGTCGGGCCTTTGGGCGCACCAAGCTCTCCATCCTCAGCCCGAAGAAAACGGTGGAAGGGGCGGTAGCCGGGATTGCCGCCAGCATGACCCTGGCCGTGGCCGGAGCCCACGCTCTGAGCTGGCCCTGGAGCTGGCTGAGCGGCAGCGTGCTGGGGTTTTTGATTGGGTTAACTAGCCTGCTGGGGGATCTCACCGAGTCCCTCATGAAACGAGATGCGGGAGTAAAAGACTCCGGGGATCTGATCCCGGGCCACGGTGGCATCTTGGATCGGGGAGACAGCTATGTGTTCACCGCGCCACTGGTGTTTTACTTCATGGAATGGCTCAACGCTTACTCTGGCCTCTAGGGCCGTTTCGTAAGCCTGCCAAAACCCAAGAACGCACACCAGTTACAGGTGCAGGGGATCCTCAATTCAAAATGGCTTGGCAGTCGGGACTCTCTAAAAACACCTCTCGCGAAATGGAGTCTCCAAAGTATCCTAGAGGTGTGGTCACTATTATTGGCTGCTTCAGGCGAAACTCAGTCTCGTCGTAAACCACCAGTTGGCTGATACCGAAAATGGGATCTGCCGCCACCTCGAGAATACGGGCCTTCCGCTGGATAACTTGGGGGGTCTCTACCTCCAGTTCAGAAGGGGTCAGGGGGCGATCCAAACCGAAGAATAGCCGTCCACTTCGACCCACATACACATAAATCTTCTCTGAGTCATCGAACTTCTCTGTACCCACAAAGCAAAAGCTATAGGTGGTGTATGGGATGAAATACAGGCCTACCAACTGGGATTGGCTATTAGACTGAGAGGGGGTTCGCTCGAGGAGGTGCGAAAGCAACAAATCTGCTAACAACTGGGTCGCGGATTGGTTATCAGACTGAGAGTAGGTGTAGGAACCCAAACTCAAGCAAGCCTCAAAACCTGCCAAAGAGTCTAGATGAGGTACCCCCTGACAAATCAGGACGTCACCATCTAAGCTCTCCTGGTCCTGTTGCGCCAAGGCAGGGATCCCAGGGGATAGAGCCATCAGGGCCATCAGTACCGTTGCCGTCAATGATCTGGACATAACGCAGTACCCAAACGCTGAGGACAGCAGTACCCTAGCTCGAAATCCCTCTCTGGCTGTGTGATCGGGGTCAAGACCAACGGGCCACTCTACCCCGAAGGGCAAGGGGTTAGACTGCTACTCTATAAAGTGATTTATCCTTCTCAGCCGTTGGCCTGTTCTCCCCATGACTGCTGCACCTTCCCTCGCCAACCTGCCCAGCCAGTACAACCCCTTTGAGACCGAGCCCAAGTGGCAGCGCTTTTGGGAGGAAAAGGGGTTTTACGTGGCGGATCCCAAGGCGCCGGGGGAAGCCTTCAGCATGGTGCTGCCCCCGCCCAATGTTACGGGCAGCCTGCACATGGGCCATGCCTTTGCCTTTACCCTGCCAGATGTGGTGGTGCGCTACAAGCGCATGCGCGGCTACAACGTCCTCTGGCTGCCGGGCACGGATCATGCCAGCATTGCCGTGCACACCATTCTGGAAAACCAACTGCGCCAGGAGGGCAAGAGCCGCTTTGACCTGGGCCGCGAGGCTTTTCTAGAGCGGGCCTGGGCTTGGAAGGAGGAGTCGCAGGGCACCATCAAAAGCCAACTGCGGCGGCTGGGCTTGTCGCTGGACTGGACACGGGATCGCTTTACTCTCGATGAGGGGCTGAGCCGGGCCGTTACGGAAGCCTTTGTCCGCCTCTACGAAGCAGGGCTCATCTATCGGGGCGAGTATCTGGTCAACTGGTGTCCGGCCACCCAGTCAGCGGTCTCCGACATCGAGGTGGACAACAAAGAGGTCAAGGGCCACCTCTGGCATTTCCGCTACCCCTTGGCTGCCGACCCCAGCCAGTACCTGGTGGTGGCCACCACCCGCCCTGAGACGATGCTAGGGGATACAGCCGTGGCGGTCAACCCCCAAGACGAGCGCTACCGCCATCTCATCGGCCAGTTTGTCCGGCTGCCCATCAAGGATCGCCTTATCCCCATCATTGCCGACGAGTATGTGGATCCTACCTTTGGGTCTGGATGCGTCAAGGTTACCCCAGCCCACGACCCCAACGACTTTGAGATGGGCCAGCGCCACCAGTTGCCCTTGATCAACATCCTCAACAAGGACGGCACCCTCAACGAGAACGGGGATCCCTTCACCGGCCTAGATCGCTTTGTGGCCCGAGAAAAGGTGGTGCAGTGGTTTGCCGAACATGGCCTGCTGGAGAAGGTGGAGGACTACACCCACACCGTTCCCCACAGCGACCGCGGCGGCGTGCCCATCGAGCCTTTGCTTTCCATTCAGTGGTTTTGCGATGTCTCGGGGATGGGGGCTCGCTGTTTGGAAGAGGAATACCAACGAAATAGCCCCCGCTTTATCCCTGAGCGCTGGACCAAAGTCTACACGGGCTGGCTGGAAAAGCTGCGCCCCTGGTGCATTTCTCGGCAGTTGTGGTGGGGCCATCAGATCCCAGCTTGGTATCCAGTCCTCAATGGCCAGCTTCTCGAGGATCCCCAAGCTTTTGTGGTGGCCCGCAACGGCGAGGAAGCGCTGCTCAAGGCACGGGAAAAGTTTGGCCCAGAAGTTGAGCGGGTAGAGCAGGATCCGGATGTGCTGGATACCTGGTTTAGCTCTGCTCTGTGGCCCTTTTCAACCCTGGGCTGGCCGGAAGAGACCGAGGATTTCAAACGCTACTATCCCAACTCCCTGATGTCCACGGGCTTTGACATCATTTTCTTCTGGGTGGCCCGCATGGCCATGATGGGATCCCAATTTACCGGCCAGATCCCCTTCAAAGATGTGTACATCAATGGCCTGGTGCGGGATGAGCACGGGGCGAAAATGTCCAAAACCAAGGGAAATGGCATCGATCCCCTGGAGCTGCTGGACAAATACGGCACCGACGCCCTGCGCTATGCCCTGGTCAAAGAGGTGGTGGGGGCAGGGCAAGACATCCGCCTGGCCTACGACCGCAAGACGGGGGAGAGCGCCAGCGTGGAGGCCGCCCGCAACTTTGCCAATAAGATCTGGAACGCCTCCCGCTTTGTGTTGATGAACTTGGAGGGGCAAACCCCTGCCCAACTGGGATCCCCTGTTCCTGAAGCGCTGGAATTGGCCGATCGCTGGATCCTGTCGCGGCTGCACTCCACGGCCACCCAAGTTATCGCCGAGCTGGAAGCCTATGGCCTGGGCGAGGGGGCGCGCCTGCTCTACTCTCTCATTTGGGATGACTTTTGCGACTGGTACATCGAGCTGGTCAAGCCCCGGCTGCGGGGAGAAAACTTGGCTTCCAAGCGCACAGCGCAGCAGGTGCTGGCCATCGTTTTGGAAACCATTCTCAAACTGCTGCACCCCTGGATGCCCCACATCACCGAGGAGATCTGGCAGCTTCTCACCCAGGTCAATCAAACCACTTCCATCTCTGTGCAGCCCTATCCCACCCCGGATCCCACCTGGATCGACCCCCAACTGGAGCGGGAGTTTGGCTTGGTGATCCAAACCATTACCAGCCTGCGCAACCTGCGGGCAGAAACCGGCCTCAAGCCCCATCAGACCATCAGGGCCCTTTTGCTCACTACCGATCCCGCCGAGCAGCGGATCCTGACGGCTGCCCAAGCTTATATCCGGGATCTGGTTAAGGCCGAGGCTTTGGAGATTACGGGATCCCTGGCCACGGAGCCCAAGCAGGTGGCGGCTGCAGTGGTGGGCACGGTGCAGGTGCTGATGCCCTTGGCAGGACTGGTGGATGTGGAAGCGCTGCGGGCCAAGCTGCAAAAAGACCTGGCCAAACTGGAAAAAGAGGCCCAAGGGATCCGCGCTCGCCTAGAGAACCCCAATTTTCTCAACCGGGCCAACCCTGAAGTGGTGCAAGCCAGTCAGGAACAACTGGCGGAGCTGGAAGCCCAGATGAGATTGCTGGGATCCAGGCTGGAGAAGCTGGGCTGAGATGGTATCAGCGCAGGCAGAGCGGCGGGGTGATGAAGGCAATCTTCCCAGGATTTGGAAAAATCGGAGTGGCGAGCCCCTACTTCTGTGTTAGGATAGGGGACGAGATCGTTGTCGGTTGTAGTGCTCGTTTCTTCTAGTCTTGACGGATTTTCACGTTTTGTATTGGCAGACGGCTCTCCGAACATCTCACCCTTTGTTACTCTCTCTTTCGGAGATCGTCTATGTCGATTTATGTTGGCAACCTTTCCTTTAAGGTGACAGAAGCGGATTTGACCGCTGTTTTCGCTGAGTACGGTTCTGTGAAGCGGGTGCAGATCCCCACTGACCGCGAGACAGGCCGCATTCGAGGCTTCGGGTTTGTGGAAATGAGCTCTGAAGCAGAGGAGCAGGCTGCCATTGCTGCTCTGGATGGGGCAGAATGGATGGGGCGCGACCTCAAGGTGAACAAAGCTCGTCCCCGGGAAGAACGCCCCACCTCAGGTTTCCGCTCTGGTAACGCGAACAGTGGCGGCGAGCGGCGGCGGAGTTTTCAATCTCGCTATTGAAACGCCCGCTAGGGCTTCCCGGTAGCTGGCCAGGGGGCACCTAGGCGCGAGCCGGTCTTGGGCTACGATTCCGGGATCCAGCTGTTTCTCTAGCCTGCTTCCATTGTTCCAACAGAGGAGTTGATGAGGGATCCCGATCAACTCCTCTTACTCTTAAGATTCTTCCTTGCTCCCTGAGAGAGGAAAATAAAACGCTTGGCTTGGGTTACGGCGAGTTCGGGGATCCCTCTGGCCAAGGATCTGTCAGGTCGGCGGTCAAGGGATCCCAATCCCATCCCCAATCGCGGGCAATGGCCTGAGTAATCCCCAGTTGCCCGTGGCCAGGGTAGCGGGCCAGGGCTACCACCAGATCAACAAGCTGCTCACCGGCAGGGATCCGGCCAAAGATGTGCAGCCCATCGCGAATCTGGGATTCTTTTAGCTCGCAGAGATAGCCATCCAGGCGATTCCAATCTTCTTCTTTTTCCAGGTTGAACTGTTGGTCTAGATGCTCGGCTCGAACCAGCTCCTGAATCTGGGCGCGAATCAGGGGACAACGACTGGGATCCAACTGTTGGGCCTGCACGTACTCATCCATCAGCCGTTCCAAATCCGCCAGGGGGCCGTACAGCTCGGCGCGGGTAAGGGGCGGGGTGAGGTGGTCGATAATCACTGCCTGGGCTCGCCGCTTGGCCTGGGATCCCTCTCCTGGGTCGTTGACGATGAAGGGGTAGAAGTGGGGCATTGGCCCCAGAGCAACCTCCGGGTAGCAGGTGGCGGAAAGGGCGGATCCCT
Source organism: Thermostichus sp. MS-CIW-41 (assembly GCF_054058915.1). NCBI lineage: Bacteria > Bacillati > Cyanobacteriota > Cyanophyceae > Thermostichales > Thermostichaceae > Thermostichus > Thermostichus sp. MS-CIW-41. The sequence continues at coordinate 2,002 of NZ_JBSSBO010000015.1, read as the reverse complement.
TGCCAGGCAGCCATTCCAAGTTGCCGTGCTTGCCCACATGCACCACCGCTTGAACGGCGAAGACCTGCCGCAGCCACAGGTAAAAAGCCAGGTACTCATGGGGGGGCACCAGATCCGGGGCATGGTAGTTCAAGGACGGATCCCGGTCATAGCCTCGCGGGGGCTGAATGCCTACAAACACCTGCCCTAACTGCAGTCCCACCACGGGAATATCTCGAGAGGGCGGATCCCCCCACTGCCGGACGAGGTCGGTCTGGATGGGCTCAGGCAAGCGGGCAAACCACTCTCGATAAAGGGCAGCAGAAAGGCATTGCCGAGCCGGGCGCAGGGATCCCAAGGGGTCGTAGGTCTGGCCTTCGGTTAGCCAATGGATGAGTTCATCTCCAGTCTGGGGCAGGGGATCTACTGAGTAGCCAGCTCCCGCCAAAGCTTTGAGAATTTCCACACAACTGGCAGGGGTATCCAGACCCACCCCATTGGCCAGTCGCCCGTCCCGACTGGGGTAGTTGGCCAGGATCAAAGCCAGTCGCCGCTGGGAAGGGGGGGTACGCCGCAATTTCACCCAGTTGGCCGCCAAATCGGCTACAAACTCCACCCGATCCGGCACAGCCACGTAGGCCACCACCTCCGTTTGCAAGTGGGGATCCCGCTGTTGAACCGCCTTGAAGGAAACGGCGCGGCTGATGATGCGCCCATCCACCTCCGGCAAAGCCACATTCATGGCCAGATCCCGCGCTCCCAGTCCTCGCGTGGAGTTCTCCCAGCTCTGCCGGGATCCACCGCTGAGGATTACCTGCAAAACAGGCACATCCAACTCCTGCCACAGCCTCACGTCGGGCTGGTGGCTGTCCAACCGCGCCAGAGAAAAGCTGGTGGTGTTGAGCAACAGGTCAATCTGGCTGCCAAAGTGATCCCGAATGGCCTGGGGCAAGTCGGGATCTTGAAGGCTGTAGGTGTAAAGGCACAGAGGCTGCAGCCCCCGCTCCACCAAGGCTTTTGCCAATTGATCCACCGGCTCTGTATTCCCCGCCAGAACATGGGCTCGGTAGAGCAAAATCCCCACCTTGGGAGCTTGGGGATCCGCCAGCGGAGCTATGGGGGGTTGATAGATCCCTAGACGAGGCAGCACTTGAGGATCCGGCACCGAATATTGGCCCCCCAGAAACTCCCTAGCCAGCAACAGCAGACAGGCAGCCACATTCTCCGCTCCCCCCTCCAGCCAGTACCGCCACACCCGATCCGCCACCGCCAGGGGCACAGTGGAATGGCTCACCAAATCCCAGTCGGGGCGATCGTCCCCAGGAATGACGATCAGGGTGCATCCCTCCTCGGCTGCCACCTGCTTGGCCACCTCCAGGCCATAGCTCCAGTAGGATCTCCCCCCCAACAGGCGGATCAAGATTAGCCGGGCCTGCCGCAGCACCTTCTCGGCGTAGTCATCCAGGCTGAGGGGCTGTTGCAACTGCAGCAGATTAGCTGCCCGTATGGCCGGAAAGTCTTGGGGCAAAAGACGGATGGCCGCGCTCAAAGCCGTCAGGTCCGTATCGGCTGCCGAGAGAACAACAATGGGAGCAGGATCCTGCTCCAGGAAAATGACCCCGGACTGGGTGGGATCCCATCCCCCTGGCAAAGCAGCTATTCGGTGCATGGCCGCTCTCCCAAGAGAAGGAAGCTCAGGCTTAGCGACTGTACTTGAAGCACAGAAGCACCCCAGCTCCCAGCGCTCAACTGGTCAGGAAGGGCTCCCGTAGTGGTTCCCGCTACCCAAGCATTGCCCTGTCCAAAGTGCTCCGCACCGCTGGCGCGAAAGTGCTCCGCACCGCTGGCGCGATCGACAGCAATAGAGTCAGCCACCTCATTCGCAGGAGTTCCGAACTGGCGAGCCCACTCGATTGAATGCGAACCGTAGGCTGATACATTTACGCTGAACACTGCTGAACATCACTGTTCAACTATGCAGCGATAGCATTCTGTTTGTTTCCATTCGCGTTAGCGGGACGGA
>NZ_JBSSBO010000014.1:0-62497 GCF_054058915.1 Thermostichus sp. MS-CIW-41 | reverse complement strand
CACAAGTGCCTGCATATTCATCCCGACTCCGCTCAATCCTATCGCAAGGGTAAGCAGTTCAAATGCGGGCACTGCGGTTGGGAAGGGGATGCGGATTTTAACGGTGCGAAGGTGATTGCGCTTTTGGGGGCTGCCGTAAACCAGCCTAGAGGTTCGTGGTTGGCTTGCCAACTGCAGGGCTGCCGAAAGCCTGCCCTGTACTGCGAAGCAGTCAGGGTCGGGTAGTTTACGCTTTTCAGAACACTCTGGGAGTTTCCTATGGCGCACAAACAGCAATTCAAAAGTTTTGCCGACATGATTCAGGGATCCAAAACCCCGATCCTGGTGGATTTTTATGCTTCCTGGTGCGGCCCTTGTCAGGTTATGGCGCAAGTGTTGGAGCAGGTAAAACCTCAGGTGGGGGATGCGGTTACTTTTGTGAAGGTTGACACCGAAAAGTACCCAACCATCGCTGCTCGCTGGGGCATTCAAGCGGTGCCAACCCTCATCCTGTTCAAAGATGGGAAGCCGATTGACCGCATTGAGGGGCTGTTGCAGCCGCGGGCCCTGTTGGAGCGGTTGCGGGCGCAGGTTAACTAAACCTGTAAGCTAGGTGAACTTTTCTGGATCCCCCGTGCAACTGCCGCTTCTGCAGGTTCACCTGCCGGGTGAAGTGCCCTACCGCACTGCCTGGGCTTGGCAGCAGGCAAGACTGGCCCATATGATCCGGGATCCCCAGTTGCCGGACGGATTACTGCTGCTCACCCATCCTGCGGTTTACACCTTGGGGGCAGGAGCCGATCCCAAGTTTCTCAAGAGCCTTTCTCAGCCGATAGGATCCCCGGCTATCCACCCGGAATCTCCTTCTGAACAAGAGCCGGAAATCCTGCGGGTGGAGCGCGGCGGCGAAGTGACCTACCATGGGCCGGGGCAGTGGGTGGGCTATGCGATGCTGAACCTAAAGCGCCACCGCCCAGATCTCCACGAGTACCTACGCCAGCTAGAAGAGGTGGTCATCCAGACCTTGGCCCACTTCGGCCTACAGGGGGAGCGGATCCCTGGCCTCACAGGGGTTTGGGTGGAGGGGCGCAAAGTGGCGGCCATCGGCATCAAGGTCTCCCGCTGGGTGACCTACCACGGCTTTGCCTTGAATGTCTGCCCCGATCTGTCGGCCTTTGAGGCGATTGTGCCCTGTGGGATCCCTGATCGCCCGGTGGGATCCCTGGTTCAGTTTTGTCCCCGAGTAACGATGGCGGCAGTGGCCCCGGTGGTGGTGAAGTCCTTTTGTCAGGTCTTTGGGCTGCAAGCTCAGGAAGTTTCCTTATCAGAGTGGTTGGGAGAACGCAAGTCTCTAAAGACTCAAGGCTAATCCACCCCCAACTGGCGCAGCAGTTGCTGCAGGATGGCCTGGTTGGCAAAGTTGCCGCTCTTGGAAAAGAGAGCCAAGGCCTGGCGAAAGTCGGCCATCGCCGCTTCTCGATCCCCCAACTGAAGATAGGCCACCCCGCGGCTAAAGTAGGCTTCTGGAATTCGCGGATCCAACTGAATGGCCCGCTCCGCATCGGCCAGAGCTTCTTCCGGCTGGCGCAACTGGTTGTAGACGTAGCTGCGGTTCACATAGGCTGGCGCATAGGTGGGATCCAACTGCACCGCCCGATCCAGATCCGCCAGGGCAGCCACGGGATCCCCCCGCAGCAACTTGAGGGATCCCTGCCAGTTGAACTCGGAAGCGGTGTTTGGGGCCGAGGTCTTCTCAGGAGGAGGTGGGAAGGCAGGCAAAGAGATGGCAGGGGCAGGAGCGAGGAATGCTGCCAAGAAACCTATCAGAGCTATCCTTCCCCATCGACACTTGATTGTGCTCCGCACCGCTAATGACGTCCTGATACATTTACGCTGAACACTGCTGAACATCACTGTTCAACTATGCAGCGATAGCATTCTGTTTGTTTCCAAACAGAATGGCGGTATCCCGCAAAGCTTTGAGTAGAATACCCAAAGCGCAGTTTCCGTGTCGTCTTACTACCAATTTTCTGCTTTGCTTTGGCTACCATGTTGGCAGACTCGAAAGTAAACAGAAAGATCAACTGGTAGTAATCCGTACTGAACATATTATACATTATTTTCAGTATAGTTGAGCTTATTATTGACTAGAGTCATGCTCTTCGGATCCCGAACTAGTTCAATATAGACCGTCGGCGAGAGGGGCAACCCCCTGCACTTAACTTGCAAGGGGTGCGGGGAGCTACAAGTTCCGCGCTCTGGCGGGAAAGTCAGGGTCGAGATACCGACTCCTCTGCCAAGTCGTTCTGTGACGCGGGGCAGGAATGCCCAATGGCAAGGTTGGGAGGCCCAAGCTCTATTGGCTAGAGTGAGGGCGGGGGGATGTTACAAGGAAAGCTTCTGGAATAGATGAGCCACCGGCAGGGCAAATCCTGGAATAACCTCTTCACCTTCTAGAAGATCAACCGATTTCAGGAGGCGGTCAGGCTCTTGAGAGCTGCGATACACCAGGACGTAGTGCTCGCTGGGGTGAACCAGCCAAATCAGGCGGCTGCCATTTTCAAAGTACTCCACCAGCTTGTCATGAATTTCTTCAACCGTATTGCGGGGGGAAAGCACTTCAACAGCCAGATCTGGAGCGCCTTCCAAAAATCCTGTGGGCAGTTCAGCCATGCCCTGCAAGCGTTCTTTAGCAAAAAAAGAGATGTCAGGGGAGCGCCAATTTCCACTCTTCATCTTAAAAGCAGTGCTGGAATCTAAAACGATCCCCAGCTTGTTGGACAAAACGTAGGGGGTCAAAGCTGCCAATAGGAGGCTGCAGACATAACCATGGAGTGCCCCCGCGCTTCCCATATCAATTGGCTTCCCATCAACAATCTCGTAGCGATGTCCCTCCCTGGACAACGCCATGAATTCTTCGGCTGTCCAAGCTCTTTTTCCCTGAGTTGGCACAGCTCCGACGGTCATCTGCAAACTCCTTGCTGCTCCTTCGACACCGCAAGCCAAGCCCGCAGGGATCCCCCAGCGGCTTTTCCTCGAGGGGGGACGCCAAAGGCTAAAATAGCCTAGCTCATCCTACTGTACCGACGGAAAAGGCACCTTGATCGAGCGCTACACTCTGCCCGAAATGGGCCAGATTTGGTCCACTGCCCACAAGCTCCAGACCTGGCTGCAGGTGGAGCTGGCTGTCTGTGAAGCGCAAGCGGAGCTGGGGCGGATCCCGCAAGAAGCCCTGCAGGAGATCAGAGCCAAAGCCGCCTTTGACCCGGCGCGGGTTTTGGAAATTGAGGCGGAAGTGAAGCACGATGTTATTGCCTTCTTAACCAACCTCAACGAGCACGTGGGCGAGGCAGGGCGCTACATCCACCTGGGCCTGACCAGCTCGGACGTGTTGGATACCGCTCTGGCCGTGCAGCTTGTGGCCTCGGTGGAGATCTTGCAAGCCCGCCTGGCCGACCTCATCGCTGCTATCCGCGACCAAGCTCGGCAGCACCGCTACACCCTCATGATCGGCCGCACCCACGGTGTTCACGCCGAGCCGATTACCTTTGGCTTTAAGCTGGCAGGGTGGCTGGCCGAGTGCCTGCGCCACCAAGAGCGCCTAGCTCGCCTGCGGGAAGTGGTGGCGGTGGGCAAGATCTCTGGCGCCGTGGGCACCTACGCCAACGTGCCTCCCCAGGTGGAGCAGTTGGCCTGCGCTCGCCTGGGCCTGAAGCCCGATACAGCCTCGACACAGGTAATCTCGCGGGATCGCCACGCTGAATACGTGCAAACCTTGGCTTTGATTGGCTCTTCCCTAGAGCGCTTTGCTACTGAAATCCGCCACCTGCAGCGAACAGAGGTACTGGAGGCTGAGGAGTACTTTGCCCCCGGCCAAAAGGGATCCTCTGCTATGCCCCACAAGCGCAACCCCATCAAGGCGGAACAACTGACGGGGCTGGCCCGTCTCCTGCGCGGGTATGCCGTCTCGGCCCTAGAAAACATTCCCCTTTGGCATGAGCGGGACATCTCCCACAGCTCCGTAGAGCGGGTCATCCTGCCGGATGCCTCCATCCTCTGCCACTATCTGTTGGTCAACATGGCGGAGCTGGTGGGCCAGCTGCAGGTTCACGCTCGCAACATGGAGCGCAATCTCAACCTCTACGGCGGCGTCATCTTCAGCCAGCAGGTGCTGCTGGCTTTGGTGGAGAAGGGCCTTAGCCGCGAGGAAGCCTACCGCCTGGTGCAGGAAAATGCTCACCGCGCCTGGAACCAGCCCGGCGGGGATTTCCGCGCCAATCTGCTGGCGGATCCCCGAGTGATGGCCCACCTCAGCGAGGCGGAACTGCAGGCTTGTTTTGATCCGCGGCGCCACCTAACCCATTTGGACGAGATCTTTGCCCGCTTGGGCATTTGAGGATCCCCTATGGTTTGGCAGCGGCAGCACGTCTTGGGCTTGGCGGATTTTACTCCCGAAGAATACCAGATGGTTTTGCAGACCAGCGCCAGTTTCCAGGAGGTGTTGACGCGGCGGTTGCCCAAGGTGCCCACCTTGCAGGGGAAGGTGGTGGTGACGCTGTTCTTCGAGCCTTCCACCCGCACCCGTACCAGTTTTGAGCTGGCGGCCAAGCGCCTTTCGGCAGATGTGCTCAACTTTTCCCCAGGCACCTCTTCCTTGAGCAAAGGGGAGACGCTCTTGGATACGGCCCGCACCTTTCTGGCCATGGGATCCGATCTCTTGATCGTTCGCCATGCCCAGGCAGGGGTGCCGCAGCAGTTGGCTGCCGAGATCGACCGCCGTGGATCCCCTGTGGGCGTTCTCAATGCCGGGGATGGCCTGCACGAACATCCCACTCAAGGCCTGCTGGACTTGTTTACCCTCTGCAGCCATCTGGATCCCCGGCGTCCCCGTCTGGAGTTGCTGCAAGGGATCAAAATTGCCATTGTCGGCGATATTCTCCACTCGCGAGTGGCCCGCTCCGATATCTATGCCTTGGTGGCTGCCGGAGCTGAGGTTCACTTAGCCGGCCCTCCCACCCTGTTGCCCAAGGATTTTGCCCAGTTTGTGCCCGGCCATACGCTCCCTGTCCATTGGCAGCTAGAGCCTGCCCTCGAAGGGGCGCGTTTTGTTATCACCCTACGCCTGCAACAGGAGCGCATGAGCGAGTTCCTTCTCCCCAGCTTGCAGGAGTACCATCGCTTCTTCGGCCTCACGCGGCAACGACTGCGCCTGTGCCACCCGGATGTCAAGCTTCTGCACCCCGGCCCGGTCAATCGCGGTGTGGAACTCAGCTCCGAGGTGATGGAGGATCCCGGCTTGAACCTGATTGAGCAGCAGGTCACCCACGGCGTGGCGGTGCGCATGGCCCTGCTGTACCTCATGGGGGGCGGGCGGATCCCAGCTTAGAGCCCAGATCTTTCTCTGCTCGGGGAACATGTAGAGCTGCCCCACGTCTGGAGTGTTGAAGTCCATCTCCTAGCTAATTCTCTCTGTCAAAAGTCGGAAGAAGCTCTGGCCAGAGCTTTTCCCGCCCTGCTGAAATCATGTCCAAGCTTGCCGAGAGGGGAGCAACATCTTTGTCTCAAATTTTACACATCTTGGATCTGGATCGAGTTTTTTTGCAGCCGTCTAAGCTTAGCTCTTATTCAAGTTGTGTCCGTTTGATTGGTTGTCAAATGAGATAGAAGTTCAGCAGCTAGACCTTTTCGCGGATCCTGGGCTCCAGGATCCTGATTTTGCTGAAATCCAAACTGGCCAAGACCACCAGATGGAAAATCGAGGTTTGGAAACGAGCCAGTATACTCAAAAAATATCGATTTTTCTCTTGACTTAACCTAAGGTTAACCTTTAGATATCCCTCTGTTAACTTTGAGGTTATAGGGTTGAAAGTGTTGATTCGCAACAGATATTACCTATGCGAACCCTGCTTTCTGCTTTCTCCCTCACCGCTCTAACAGTAGGATTTCTAACAGCGACCTCGGCTCAAGCCCAAACCGTGCAAATCTCCGGGGCGGGCGCGACCTTTGCGGCTCCTTTGCTGCAACGTTGGTTTGACGCCTACAACCGCACCGTAGACCCCACTGTGCAAGTCAGCTATCAGTCTGTCGGGAGTGGTGCTGGCCTAGAGCAGGTGATCAATGGCACTGTGGACTTCGGCGCTTCCGAGGCGCCTTTCTCCGGTGCTCGCCTGGAAAGCTTCCGAGCTAAATACGGCTATGAGCCCCTACAGTTGCCTCTGGCGGGAGGGGCCATCGAGTTTGCCTATAACCTGCCCGGCATTGAAGACGGAGAGCTCATCCTGAAGCGGGAAACCTACTGCGGCATCGTGACCGGCGAGATCACCCGCTGGGACGACAATCGCATCAAGGCCGATAACCCAGGTATAGCAAACAAGCTGCCACCCCTGGACATCACCTGGGTACACCGCTCTGATGGTTCTGGGACTACCTTTGTGTTCACCAACCACATCAGAACTGTCTGCCCTAATTGGACAGCCGGTGCTGGTACTTCTGTCGAGTGGCCTGTTGGCATTGGAGCCCAAGGGAATGAGGGCGTAGCCGCCACCATCAAGCAGGAGCCAGGGGCAATTGGCTACGTGAACCAGTCCTATGCCAAGCTGGAAAAGATGGCCACTGCTCGCTTGGAAAACAAAGCGGGCAACATTGTTGAGTTCTCGACTGAGGCAGCTACCTCGGCGCTTGATGCTCCCATTCCTGATGACTTTGCGCTGTTGGTGCCCGACCCTGAAGGGCCAAATGACTACCCAATCGTGGGCTTGTTCTGGGTGATGCTGTACCGCGAGTATCCCGATCAGCAGAAGCTGACCAAGCTGGTGGAGACTCTGAAGTGGACCCAGGGGCCAGAGGGTCAAGCCATCACCAAGGAGCTGGACTACATCCCTATGCCTGAGGCGGCTATCCAGCGGATCTTTGCAGAGCTGGATGCCATCACCGTTAACCCCAATGCGGTGCGATGACTGGGTTGCAGCCTGAACTCCACTAGAGTGGAGCTGGTGGCCGGCTGAGGAGGCAGATGAGGCTTTCTCGGTCGGCTGCTGGGCTTACCTTGCACGGTGGGATTTTTAGGAAAGATTTTGAACCGAAGATGATCATGGGAGAGAGGCTATGACTTCAGCGGCTACGGGTTATGGTTCACCACCAAACCCGGATATCGATGTTGACATTGAGAAAAAGGCAAGCCCGTCCCGGGCTGTTGATGTGGGTTTTGTCCGCCTGACGCTGGCCTTGGCAGGGTTTGCCGGCATTATCCTCATCTGGGTGATTCTTCAAACCACCGAAGCGGCTCTGCCGGCGATTCAGCAGTTTGGCTTGGGCTTCCTGGTTACTGCCCGCTGGAACCCGGTGGAAAACATCTACGGGGTGCTACCACAGATTTATGGCAGTTTGGTAACCTCTCTGGTGGCTTTGATTTTTGCCATCCCTCTGGGCATTGGCACTGCCATTTTTTTGACGGAAGGTTTTGCCCCCAAGTGGGTAACGGCGCCGATTGGCTTTGCCATTGAGCTGATCGTGGCCATTCCCAGTGTGGTGCTGGGGCTGTGGGGGATCTTTGTGCTGATTCCAGCAGTGCGGCCCATCTTTCGAGCCATCAACCAGACGCTGGGCTGGATCCCTTTCTTGAGTGGCCCGGCTCCGCGGGGGCCCAGCTTGTTGATTGTGGCTATGGTGCTGGGGATCATGATCTCTCCCATCATCATCTCCATTACCCGCAGTACCTTTGAATCTCTGCCACGCAGCCTAAAAGAGGGGGCTTTGGCTCTGGGGGCAACCCGCTGGGAGACCATCTTAACGGTGATGATCCCTGCCGGCCTGTCGGGTATCGTCAGCTCGATCATGCTGGCGCTGGGACGGGCTTTGGGAGAGACCATGGTAGCGGCCATGCTTTCTGGCAACGCCAACCGCATCAATATCTCCCTAATGCAGCCGGGATCCACCATTACTGGCTTGATTGCCTCTCAGTTTGGCGAGGCAGGACGCTTGCAGGTTTCGGCTCTCATGTATGCCGGCGTGGTGCTGATGGTGCTGACGTTATTGGTCAACATTGTTGCCGAGATCATCATCCGCAAGTTTCAAAACTTGGAGCAGTAACTTGGGAAGCAGAAAGAAGATGAAGGAGCACTGTTATCATGTCCGACTCAGCACAGCTTGCCCCTGAGAAGGTTGACATCGACATTACTCGTGCCGCCATTGCCCCTGTCCGCAATTACACAGGCATTGTCCTAACCCTGCTGAGTGGCCTCTTTGTGGCGGTGATCATAGCTTCCCTATCTTGGGTGCTGTGGGATGTGGGCAAGGAAGGCATCCAGCGGATAAATTGGGATGTCCTCACCCAGACCCGCTACCCTGCCCCTGGCCTGGCGGAAGGGGGCTTTGGTCACGCAATTGTCGGCAATTTAATGGTGCTGGCTACGGGGGCGGCTTTGAGCTTTCCCTTCGGCATCTTGGCGGCAGTGTACTTGTCTGAATTCGGTCGCGGCACCCGCTTGGCTTATCTGGTTAAGTTTTCCTGCAATGTGCTCACGGGGGTACCGGCCATTCTCTGCGGCCTGTTTGCCTATGCTGTGGTGGTGAGGGGATCCGGCTTTTCGGCTTTCTCGGGAGGGGTGGCTTTTGGCGTGCTGATGCTGCCGATTGTCATCCGCTCCACCGAGGAGGCGTTGCTGCTGGTTTCGCCCGACATGCGCTTGGCTTCCCTTGGCCTGGGCTCAAATCGCTTTCAGACCACAATGCGCGTTGTTTTGCCGGCAGCGGCACCGGCCATCGTAACCGGGCTAATCCTGGCTTTGGCCCGAGCGGCAGGCGAGGCTGCACCTCTGCTCTTTACCGCCTTCAACAACAATTTCTGGTCTACTAATCTATTTGGCCCGGTGGCTACCTTGCCGGTGATGGTCTACTTTTTCTCCATCATTCCCTACAGGGTGCAGCAGCAGCTGGCTTGGGCGGGCGCTTTGGTTTTGTTAGCCATTGTTTTGGCGGCCAGCTTGACCGCTCGCTTTTTGGTGTACAAGACCAGGAAATAGCCTGAGGATTCTCAACAAAGTCTTGAATCGAACTCTTCGTCGAACTCTAGCTCTTTTTGTGAGTGCTGCCATGCAAACTCAATCTCTTAACCAGACCTCTTACGTTTTCAGGACCGAGAACCTGAATGTCTACTATGGCTCCAATCTGGCGGTAAAAAATGTTACTCTGGACATCCCAGCCCGACAGATTACTGCGTTTATCGGCCCTTCCGGCTGTGGCAAAAGCACGATCCTACGTTGCTTCAACCGCACCAACGATTTGATCCCCGGTGCTCGTGTAGAGGGCAAGCTCACCTACCACGGCAAGGATCTCTACGCCAAAGAAGTCGATCCGGTGGCGGTGCGGCGGCGTATCGGCATGGTCTTCCAAAAACCCAATCCCTTCCCCAAAAGCATTTACGACAACGTGGCCTACGGCCCGCGGGTGCTGGGGATGAAGGTGGACTTGGACGAGGTGGTGGAAACCTCGCTAAGGCGGGCTGCCCTTTGGGATGAAGTCAAAGACAAGTTGAAAGAAAATGGTCAGTCGCTGTCGGGAGGGCAGCAGCAGCGCCTGTGTATTGCCCGGGCTCTAGCGGTGAAGCCGGATGTGATTTTGATGGATGAGCCCTGTTCGGCACTGGATCCCATTTCCACCCGCCGCATTGAGGAGCTGATGAAGGAGCTGGAGGAGGAATATACCATCATCATTGTCACCCACAACATGCAGCAGGCCGGCCGCGTCTCGGATATGACGGCTTTCTTCAGCGTGGAGGTGTCGGGATCCAACCGTGTGGGCGAGCTGATTGAATTTGACAGAACTGAAGTCATCTTCAACAGCCCCACCAAGCAAGCCACAAGAGATTATGTGGAGGGCCGCTTCGGCTAATCGACCTGGCCGGACAGGGATCCTTCCCATACTGTTCTCGGCAAACCCTTTTGCAGGCAATTTCTGCCGATGATGGAGTCTGAAGAACCGTTGCACCCAAATACGGATACCTATGATCGTTGCCGCTCCTGACAAGCTGCAGGCTTTGCGTTCTGACTTAGAGGGTATTGAGATCATCACTGATCCGGCTCAGGTGGCCAAGTTGTCGTTGGATTTTTACCACTACAGCCCCGTGCTGAGCCGACAACTGAGCGACAAGCGGGGAGATTTGGTGGTGCGCCCCGCCGATGAGGCCGAGGTGATGCGAGTGGCAGCGGCCTGTGCCAGGCTGCGGATCCCGGTTACGGTGCGCGGTGCCGGTACCGGTAATTACGGCCAATGTATCCCGCTGGCCGGGGGTGTGATCCTGGACATGGGCAAGCTCAACCAGGTGCTTTGGGCAAAGCCGGGCTTGGCGCGGGTGCAGGCGGGGGCCAAGTTGATGGCCATCGACAAACACACCCGGGAGATGGGCTGGGAGATCCGCATGGCTCCTTCCACCTATCGCACGGCCACCATCGGGGGGTTCATTGCTGGCGGCAGTGGTGGCATTGGTTCTGTGACTTACGGCCAACTGCGGGATCGGGGCAACATCTTGGGGCTGCGGGTGGTCACCCTGGAGGAAGAGCCCCGGGTGCTGGAGCTGCGGGGAGATGAGGTATTCAAAGTAAGCCATGCCTGGGGTCTCAATGGGATCATCACCGAGGTGGAGATCCCGCTGGCGCCTGCTTATCCTTGGGCGGAGCTGGTGGTGGCCTTTCCCCCTGAAGTGGGCTTTATGCCCTGTGCCCATTTTGGCCAAGCCCTGGGAGATGCGGATGGGATCCTCAAGAAGATGATCAGCCTGCACGCTTGGCCGATCCCCAGCTACTTTGCACCGCTGCGGGGTCATTTGCCAGAGGGATCCGCTGTGGCCCTGTTGATGGTGGCCGAATGCAGCCTGGAGCCGCTGTTGGAGCTTGTCCGGGAACATGGGGGCCAAGTGGTTTACAACAAAACGGCCCAGGAGGCCAGCAAGGGAATCTCGCTGGGGGAATTTTCTTGGAACCACACCACTTTGCACTGCCGCAGCGTGGATCCCAGCCTGACTTATTTACAATCGGCTTTTCCCGCCGATCGGGAGCTGAAGCTGGTGCAGCACATGTACGAGTATTTTGGCGACGAAGTGCTGATGCACCTGGAGTGGATTCGCATCAACGGGCAAGCTACCCCTGTCGGCCTGCAAATTGTCCGCTTTACCACCGAAGAGCGTCTAAACGAGATCATGCGCTACCACGAAGAGCAGGGAGTATTTATTGCCAACCCCCACACTTTCATCATCGAAGACGGCGGGCGCAAAGTGATGGATCCGCGCCAGATTCGTTTTAAAGAAGAAGTGGATCCCTATGGCCTGCTCAATCCGGGCAAGATGCGCACCTGGCAGGAGCGCGCCTCTGCTTGAGGAATAGCAACAGTAGCACAGCAATTGGCCTTGGTCTATCTGTATTGCCCATGTTTAATCCCTGATGGATTGTCTGGGCAGGACAACACCAGTCCAAAGCTCTACAGTCAGTACTGTGGGAATGCTGTCCACCGTTAAATGCTTTGTGGTGTGGACTGTCAAACTTCCGGCAGCCAGTCCTCTGCAAGCACCAACTCTGGGGAGTAGGGGCAGACATCTGGAAATGTCGAGATTTCTATCCCCGTTTGCCTGGCTGCTTGGCGGCGCGCCCGTTGATAACTCTCTTCAAGTTGCTCTACCAGATAACCTTTTAGGCTAGGGCTATCTTCTATGGCCAATCCGATTTGGGTTCGCGCATCTGTAATGGAATCTAGCCAGCTATCTGAACGGCGCTGAGGTTGATACTGCCACTTGAGTAGATGCAGCAGAAGGCGAGTTAATTGACTGGCAATCCCTCGTCGTTCGCTCTTACCCAAATTCTCAACCTCTTCAATTAAGTGTGCTATGTCAATTTCATGCCAGCGCCTTTCCCGCAATAGCCGGGTTGTTCGGTCAATCCACAAGTTAAAGTCTGTCGAGTATAGATTGCTCATAGCTTTGTCCTGCTGAAAAATAGGGTCGCGATAATTATGAAATCCAGACTACGTCCTTCTTGAGTTTACTACAATAAAACCTGTAACACCTGAGTTCTCAACCGTCTGGGAGCAGAGTCCTCTGGTGACAAACCTTATCCAGGCAACTCTTTCTATAGTCATTTCGATTTAAAGCAGGACACTGCACCCACACTTAAAGTGCACCGAGCCGGAAGGCTTTTCAAGGACTCCGTCCCGCTGGCGCGATCAGGAGCCCAGGCGTCTTACCCTAAACTGAAGCAACTATATTTGACGAATATTTGACGGAGAGTGGATGGAGAGGGCGTCCCTGTGGAGAAAGGTTCAAACAAATGCTTTAACTGCCATAGTAGTTGATGGCTAAAGCTCCCACCAGAGTAAGCTGAAAGACCAAGATCACGAAGTAGAAAATGGCGCGGGGCTTGAACAGAGTGAGCATCAAGCCTATGGCTTTCAAGTCTACTATCGGCCCAAACACCATAAAAGCCAACAGGGATCCCGGCGTGAAGGTGGCGGCAAAGGAGAGGGCGAAAAAGGCATCCACCGTCGAGCAGATGGAGATGATCCCGGCCAGGGCCATCATGATCAGGATTGAGAGCAATGCATCTTGGCCATAATCCAGCACAAACGAACGCGGGATCACCGTTTGAATCAGGGCCGCCATCGCCGAGCCCAAGATGAGCACGGATCCCAATTCGCGGATCTCCCTGGCCCAGGTCTGCAGCAGGAGAACTCCTTTTTGTCCCCTGGAGGAAGAAGGCGCAGCGGCCAGAGCAGAGCGATACACATCTTCAGCCGTTTGTAAAGTGGCCAGGGATCCGCCAGAGGCCCCTTGAGCAGGGCTCTGGGATCCAATCCAGAAGGTGCCCACCTGCAACAACGGCGAGCGGGAGATGTTCTTCGGATCAGCTTCTTGGGAGCAATTGCGCTGCAGCTCCCGCCAGACTGACGGCTGCAACAGAGGCTGGAAATCCTTTTGCAGGCTGAAGATCAAGCCGATGACCACCGCAATGCCAAAGGAAAAGAGAACTCGGTAGATCACCAGCTCCGGCATGGAGCGAAAGGCAATCCAAGTGGAAAAGATCACCACCGGGTTAAACACCGGCGCCGCCAACAGAAAGGCCACCGCCACGTGGGGTGGGATCCCTTTGATCACCAGTTGACGGGCCACCGGCAGGTTGCCGCACTCGCACACCGGGAAAAAGAATCCTAAAGCGCCACCGGCCACCGCGCTGCCGATTTTGCCTTTGGGCAGGAAACGGGCCAACTGGGATCCCTCGACAAACACCGCCAGCAGCCCCGATAGAAACACCCCCAGCAGCAAAAATGGCATGGCCTGCACCACAAGGCTCAGAAACAGGGTGAACCCGTCTCGCCAAAGGGGAGAGTCTAAAAGGCTCAACACACCGCCTCACGCACAATTTGGGCCTTACTGAGTTTGGATCCCGGCCCAGCGCCCTGTCAAACGGCTCTCAACCCCGCTCTTCTATAGGGATATAGCGTTGCTGGCGTTCACCTGTGTACACCTGGGTGGGTCGGAAAAGCCGATTATCGGACAACTGCTCCCGCCAATGGGCCAGCCAACCCGCCGCTCGGGCAATGGCAAACACCGGTGTAAACAAATCTTCTGGGATCCCCAGCTTGGCGTAGACCAACCCTGAGTAGAAGTCCACATTCGGGTAGATCCCCTTCGGCCCCAGCAACTCCTCGCACACCCGCTCCACTTCCAGGGCGATGTCGTAGTACTTGTCGTGGCCGTAGCGCTCAAACAGCTCCTCAGCCAGCCGCTGCAGGATGGTGGCCCGCGGATCCTTCACCTTATAAACCCGGTGACCCATGCCCATGATGCGCTGTTTTTTGGCCAGCTTCTCCTCGATAAACGAGCGTACATTTTCCACCGAGCCGATTTGCCGCAGCAGCATCATCACCTGTTGGTTGGCCCCCCCGTGCAACAGCCCCGAAAGGGTACCCACCGCCGTGGCCAGGCTGCTGTAGGGGTTAGCCAGCGTGGAAGCGCTCACCAGAAGGGCAAACGTAGAGGCATTGACCGTGTGCTCGGCGTGCAGGATCAGGCAGATGTCAAAAATGCGGGCCAACCAGGGATCCGGCTTCTTGCCCGAGAGCATGTATAGGAAATTGGCAGCATGATCCAGGTTGTCGTCCGGGGGAATGGGATCGTTGCCCTGTCGCATCTGGTGGAACATCGCCACCATGGTCGGCAGCTTGGAGAGCAAGCGGGTGACGGTGCCGAACACATAGTCGGGATCCATCTCCCGCAGCGGGTAAAACAGCCCCAAGCCCGCCACACAGGTTTGCAGAGCATCCATCGGGTGGCCCGACTCCGGAAACGACTTGATCATGTCGCGGATGCGGTATTTCACCCGTCGATGACTGCGGATCGCCTGGTCAAAATTGTCCAGCTCCGACTGGGTCGGCAGCTTGCCAAAGATCAGCAAGTAGGCCGTCTCCAGAAAGGTACTGTGGGCGGTCAATTCCTCGATGGGGATGCCCCGATATTCCAGGATCCCCGCCTGGCCATCCACAAAACTAATGTTGGAGCGTGTGGCCGGAACGCCTTCCAAGCCTGGTCTGTATTCGCCATCCGCCATGGTCGGATCCTTAGAGCAAGTATTTCCTAGATAATGATGAATCAAGGGTTGCCAAAGGTGCCTGGAACCCAACCCCTTGCTCCCCTCGGGCAGTACTGACCCCGCTTCGCTACAGTAAAGCAAATTTTGGATCCCTGTAGCCAAATGCTGCCCCTGTCATCCTTCACAGAGAGCTAGGCTGGGATCCGCCTTCTATCTTGCAACAGCTCCCGCTGCCCGACGCAAAAATTGTTGCTATGGTGAGAACTGCGCCCGGCTTGAGGGATCTTGGCGCTTGCCGGAGCCTCAAAAATTTGCTCCCCCGCTTGGAGATCGGCACCGATGTCGGATACTGCTCAAACTCACCTTGGCTCCAGCCCAGTGCAAGGACTGGAGTACGTGGTGCTGGGAGTGGCCACTTGCTTCCAGCAGGATCAGGAAGGTCGCCTGGTAGAGGTTTTGGTGGCCGAGCCGGTGCCTGCTGCCGATTTGGACTGCCTGGCCCAAGAACGCCGCAGCACTTCCTATGTTCTCCTCTACGCCACAACCTACGCCGAGATCGTGAACAACGGGATCCCAACTTTGCCTGCCGATGTTTTCCCGCCAGGGGTGTTGTTGGGAGAAGACTTCGTGGAACGGGTGCAGGCAGCGGCCCGCACCTATCGCAGCAAGCCCCAGTTTCGCCATATCCCCCTGCACCAAACCTGCACTCCAGAGCGGGGGGTGTTTAAGCTCAATCACAGCGTTGAGCCCCGACGGATCCTCAACGCGGTTGTGGAGCATGACTCTAGTCAATAATAAGCTCAACTATACTGAAAATAATGTATAATATGTTCAGTACGGATTACTACCAGTTGATCTTTCTGTTTACTTTCGAGTCTGCCAACATGGTAGCCAAAGCAAAGCAGAAAATTGGTAGTAAGACGACACGGAAACTGCGCTTTGGGTATTCTACTCAAAGCTTTGCGGGATACCGCCATTCTGTTTGGAAACAAACAGAATGCTATCGCTGCATAGTTGAACAGTGATGTTCAGCAGTGTTCAGCGTAAATGTATCAGGTGAAGGATGCCGACAACATCAAACAGCACCCCCACACCCATCAACGGCTCTGACTCACTGGGCTGTACGGGTCAGACGTGCCCTGGAAAGCAGGTTGAACCGCCACTCTGGGCTGGGCTTCGGGATCCCTCTACCCTTCTGGAGCAGGTACGCAGCGGTCAGGTTTGGCTGGTTAAGGGAATGGGATCCCATGGGCTGTTGCTGGAGAAAGCTCATATTGTCGAGCTGCTGGAGTTTGGTGCAGCCGTTGGCCTGGCCATCGATCGCGATTGCCGAGCGGTTTTGCCGATCGCGTAAGCGGGACGGAGTCCTTTTGGCCAAGTGTATCTGCAGGCCCCTGCCACTTTTTTGGAGCGTCAGTGGGGCTATCGTCGTCGCGCTCGCAGCACCGAGATCCTGCAAAAGTTGACAGAGGCTTACCCCAGCCGGCGGCGGGCTACCCTTCTCTGGCAGCATCTTCATCAGCAGTTTGGGCCGGCGTTGCTTGCTTCTGTGCCGGACGAATGGCTAGGACGGTTGGTGGGGGTGTCGGGAGATCTGATCCAACGTTGCCGCCAAGAAATGAGGATCCCTGCTGGCGCTTTGGGCTGCAGAGAGCAAGATTGAGACGGGGGGAGCCCAAGAGAGAAACTCGAGCGCTTGTTTCACCAAAAGACAAGCTGCTGCCGCCTCAACCCCAGCAAAAGGACGGCAAAACACTTGGTCAAAGGAATTGGTGGCTTTCCGGCTGCAACACTATCTCGCTCGGTACAGCACCAGCGGGCGCTGTAAGGGCAAAGCAGATGGCTTCCGCAGCCGTGGCAGGGCTGAGCATCTTGTCTCGTTGCACCTTCAGGCTGATGGGATCCCAGAAGGGTGAGTCGATGCCCCCGAAGTAAAACAGCGTAAATCTGACCCCAAAGCGCTTCAGCTCATCGGCCATGCACTTGCTAAACCCGACCACCCCAAACTTGGCCGCACAGTAAGCAGAGGCCATCGCCATGGGATAACGTCCAAGGACGCCGGGAAAATTGAGGATGTGGCCGGATTTTTGCTCCCGCATGGGGTTGGCAGCCAGTTGGCTGGTGTAGAAGCTGCCCTTCAGGTTGACCGCCAGCATTCGCTCCAGGTCTGCGGGGGTTAGCTGGGGAGCAGGCTTCAGGATCCCGGCCCCGGCCAGGTTAATCAGCACGTCAATGCGCCCATGCTTTTGCACCGTTTGGTTGACCAGGGCCTCTACCTGGGCATAGTCCGTCACATCGGTGGGGATCCCCAATCCAGAGGCAGCCCCCAAAGAGGCTGATTTCTCCACCAGAGCTCGCAGGGGCTCTTCTCGCCGAGCGGCCAACACCAGATGGGATCCGGCCTGAGCCAGCATGGGCACCAGGACGCTGCCGATACCCCCTGTTGCCCCTGTGATCAAAATAACTGCCTGCGATAGCGGAGAAGACACGTTACGTTTCTTAAACTCTTTTTCCCATCATACACAGGGATCCCGACAAGCCAGTCACAGCCCCACTGGATCCCTCGACAGAGGTCATGTAAACTACCCGACACCGACCGCTAAAGCGGTACGGAGCAGGCTTTCAGTAGCCCTGAGCCTGTTATGCTCTACCAGAGAACAAAACAAGCCCGAACCTCTAGGCTGGTTTACAGCAGCCCCCAAAAGCGCAATCACATTCGCACCATTCAAATCCGCATCCCCTTCCCATCCACAGTGTCCACACTTAAACTTCTTTCCACTGCGATAGGATTGTGCAGGGTCGGGATGAATGTGCAAACACCGGTGGCAGGTCTGCGACGTGTAGGCAGGCGGAACAAGAATCAGAGCAACCCCCGCACGCAGAGCCTTGTACTCCAAAAATTGACGGAGTTGATAAAACGCCCAACTATTTGCCCGCCTACGCTCTGTCTTGCTGCGTGGCTGTTGATTGACCCTTTCCCGAATCCCTGTCAAGTCTTCCAGAGCAAGAGCGCTATTTGTCGCCTTTGCCCTAGAGACAATAGCTTTGGAGATGCGATGATTGACCCACGCCTGAAAGCGCCTCTCCTTGCCAGACAGCCGTTGCAACAGTTCTCTGCATCTGCGCCGCGAACTGCGGGTGCCCTTACTGGCTTTGCGTTGAAGTACCGCCCTCAACCGCGAGTGATGGTCTCGGATTCGGTTCAACTGCTGTCCATTCCAGTTGTCCCCCTCTGACGTATGGGCAATATCCGTCCTTCCAAAATCCACGCCCAGCACTCTATCCGTGCCTTGCGGTGGGCACGGTTCCGTTTCCACACAGATTTGAATGGAGTAGGAACCGTCTTTGCGCTTGACCAGAGTGGCAGATTTGGGATTGGAGCCTGCCAGCCGTTCTCTCTGGTAGCGGCCAATCGCCAGCTCAAAGCGCTCTCGACCCCCAACGGTGGTCAGCGACACCGTCCAGTCTTTCTCGCGAAACGAAAAGATACGGGCATCGTAGGTCGCAAAGCCTCTCTTGAACGCTTTGACGGGGCGGTTTTTCTGTTGGGCAACTTTACGGGCGCCGGCCAGCCGTCTGCAGACCTGCTGGTCGCGTAAGCGGGACGTAGTCCTTGCCAAGTTACTGGACAAGCCAAACCGAGCGCGAATCTGGTAATAGCAAAGGGACTGGAGTTTGACTGCGTTGACTACTTTTTCTGGTGTGTTTTGGTTGACCCAGTTCAACGCCTGCACAAAGGCATCCATTGTCGCATCCAACTTTGCGGCTTGCGACTGGGACACCTTGAGCTTGCAGGGGACGGTCAGGACTTGGGTCATGGTTCTATCATAACTTCCGCATTCCTCCCGACACTGACCCTACGGGTACAGTGCGGAGCTCCTGCGATTTCTAGCTGAGCGGTGGAGAAGACAGGAAAGGCTGGCACAGCCACAACCCACTGAACCCCAAAGTCAGCAGAGTGAGGGGCAGGCCAAAGCGCAGATGTTCTCCAAACGAGAGCACGTAGCCTTTTTTGGCCGCTGCCTCGACTGTGATCAAATTGGCCACCGCCCCAAATAGTGTCAAATTGCCTGCCAAAGTGGAGCCGGCAGCCAGCAACAGCCAAGCGGTGGTCTCCTGTCGGGGCAGGAACGATTGCAGCAACAGCACCGCCGGCACATTGGAGATGAGGTTGGACAAAACGGCCACACTGCTCAGCAGGGCAAGAGGGGATCCCGCCAGACTCTCTGCCAAGGATCCCAAGCCCATCCCCCAAGCAGTGACCAGCTCTCCCGTTGCCCGCGTTAGGATGAACAGCCCGGAAAACATCACCAGCAGATTCCAGTCCACCTGCTCCAAAAATCGCTCTGGCTTCAGCCTACGGGTAATCAACAACAGGGCCGCCGCCACCAAAGCCGATTCTGCCAAGGGAAGTCCGGCTACAAAGGCCACAAACAGCCCCCCCGTAATCACCACGCTCTTGCGCAACAGGGGCGGGTAGAGCCGCAGCGGCAGCCAAGGCACCTGGGCAAAGGGTTTCAACGAGCGCACCTCAGGGTAGTACAGCCACAGCAACCCCACTTCCAGCAGCAGCCCCACCACGGCAATGGGGGTCATCTGGGCAGCAAACTCCAGATAGCCGATCCCAGAGAAGGAGCCGATCAGGATATTCTGCGGGTTGCCGCTCAGGGTGGCGACGGATCCCAGGTTGGTGGCTGCCGCCAAGCCCAGCAGGTAGGGGATCGGGTTTAACCCCAACACCGTTGTGACCTGCAAAGTCAGGGGAGTAAACACCAGCGCCAGCGTGTCGTTGAGCAGGAAAGCCGAGAGCAGCCCGCTGCCGAACACCAGCATGATCAACAGACCAAAGGGGCTGCGGCTCACCCGAATCAAGCCCAGCAAAGCCAACTGAAAAGCCCCCCCATAGGACAAGCTGGCATTTACCACCATCATGCTCAGGAGAAACACAATCGTGGTCGGGTCAATGGCTTCCCAAGCCTGCCGTAGCGACAAGGTCCCCAAGCCAATCAACAGGGCGGATCCCACCAGGGCGATGGTGGCCCGGTTCATACGCAACCTAGGCAGGGATCCCAGTCCCAACCCGACATAGCTCAAACCCAACACCAACCAAGACAGCCCCTGCACCCCCCGATCCCTCCCGCACTTCTTTCAGGATCCCTGATGGGTTCAGCCAATGGCAAAGGCTGGAGTTGAAACAGGCCCAACATTCCCGATACTCAATAAGTCACAAATAAGTCACAAGAATCAATCATGGTCAGAAACCTTTCGGGATAGTCCAAAAGCTCCGCTGGATCAGCGCGTTTGCCTCGGCGAGCTGCAGACCGAGCAGAGGTGGCGAGAATATCCAAGGTCTGGCCATCGTTCGTAGGATAATGGGAGCCCGTAGGCACTAACCCGCAAACATTGAGTTACCCACCGTTCACTGAGGAGTTGTCCCCTTGGTCAAAGAACGCGTAGAGGTGATCGTCCCGGCCACCACCGCCAACTTGGGGCCAGGGTTCGACTGCATCGGTGCAGCCCTAGAGCTCTACAATCACTTCCATTTTCGCGAGATCCCTTCCGGCCTCAGCATCCACTACCGCGGCAGCGACCACATCAGCCAAAGCAAGGACAACCTGGTGTACCGGGCTTTTTGCCGCGCCTTTGAGTTGCTGAGTAAGCCTGTGCCGGGGGTAGAAATCGAAATCACCCTCAACGTGCCGCTGGCGCGGGGGTTGGGCAGTTCTGCTACCGCCATTGTCGGCGGCTTGCTGGGGGCCAATGCCATTGGGGCGCTTAACTTAGCTCCCGAAACCCTCCTACAACTGGCCATTGCCCTAGAAGGCCATCCAGACAATGTGGTGCCCGCCCTGCAGGGCAGTTGTCAGCTTTGTGTGCAGGGACAGCAGGGGCAGTGGGTGTTCTGTCCGGTGGAGTGGCATGAGAGCATTGGCATCCTGGCTGTGGTGCCCAACTTTAAGCTTTCCACCCAAGCGGCCCGCGAGATCCTGCCCAAATCCGTCAGCTTGGCGGATGCGGTTTTTTCCAGCAGCCATCTGGGCCTGCTCATTCGCAGCTTGCAGTCGGGGCGGGTGGACTGGCTGAAGGTGGCTCTGCAGGATCGGCTGCACCAGCCGGCGCGTATGGAGCTGATCACTGGGTTCAAAACGGTTCAAGCTGCAGCCATGGCTGCCGGAGCCTATGGGGTGGTGATCAGCGGAGCCGGCCCCACTCTTCTGGCCCTCTGTGCTCCCGAGAATCGGGAACGGGTGGGATCCGCGATGGTCAGCGCTTGGGCGCAGTTGGATATTGAAGCGGAGGCCAAACTGCTCAACCTGGACCGGCAGGGAGGACGGGTGGTGATCCACTCCCAGCCGTCTGGATAGGAAACTCCCTCTCCAGTCGGGGAGCTACCCTGCTGTCGGGAAGCCATCTTGCAGCAGCAACACCAAGGGCGGAAGAAATAGCCAAGCCGCCACCATCAAGGACGCCACTGCCGCCATCAACACCGCTGCCGCTGCGCAATCTTTGGCGATCTCGGCCAGGAGATGGTACTTGCTGCCCAGGGTGAGATCCACCACTGCTTCCAGAGCGGTATTCACCAGCTCCAGCGCCATCACCAAACCGCTGGTTAGGCTAATCACGGCCATTTCCAGGGCGCTCAGCTGCAGGCCCAGCCCAAGGCCAAAGGCCATCACCGCCATCACCATGTGAATGCGCAAGTTGCGCTGGGTGCGGATGGCATAGACCAAGCCCTTGCCCGCGTAGTAGAAACTTTTGCCCAAGTTGTCGGCCACTTGCCAAGAGGGGGGGCGTCGCCAGGGATCCCTTCCCAAAGGCTCGGCACTGGCTGCCCGATCCGCCTCAGATGGCTGCGCTGGGTCTCTGGAATGGACGCGCCGCCGGAACACCGCCAGGCGAGAACGCTCCGGCAACCGACTAGGGCTGTTGGCCATGGGCCACCTCCCCATCCAGTTGGATGGCGGCAAGCAACTGTCGCTGTTGCTGCAACATGCGCTGCAGGGACAGTTCATCCGGGTGATCCCACCCCAGCAGATGCAGCAACCCGTGGCTGGCCAACCAGGCCAACTCTTGCGAAAGACGATGCCCCTGCGCCTTGGCTTGTGCGCGGGCGGTGGGCACCGAAATCACAATATCCCCCAGCAGGCGTACCCCCGTTACGTCTTGGATCCCAAAGGGGGCAAGCATCTCCTGCGCGGCAAAGGCCAGCACGTCGGTAGGCTCGTCGAGGTGGCGAAACTCGCGGTTGAGCTGGCGGATGTGCTCATCGGAAGTGAGGCAAAGGCTGAGCTCGCATGGCTCCTGGACTCCCAGCTCTTTCAGCCAGATCTCAAACCAATGACGCCAAGTGGCTTCTTCAACCGGGCTGGGGATGTTGAATTGCAGATAGAGATCTAGAGATCCATCCATGCGGGCCTCACTCACACCACGCCCCTTATTCTACTAGTTTGCCCGGATTGGGCCAGGTTTTGTTTCTCTGCTCCGCAAGCTGCTGCAGCACCTGTCGCAGTCGATTCTCCAACAGATGGCAGCCTGAGTCCAAATCCTCTGTCGGGAACAGATCCCCGGCAATGCCCACTGCCCAGGCCCCTGCTTGCAGGTATTCCGCTGCCTTGGCCAAGGTGACTCCCCCGGTGGGGATCAACGGCAGGGATCCCAGCACCGATTGTAGATGGCGCAGGTAGCGGGATCCCCCCATGCTCTCCACCGGAAACACCTTTACTGCCGTTGCCCCCGCCTGCCACGCCCTCCAGATCTCGCCGGGGGTGAGGGCACCGGGCACGATGGGCAGCCCTACTTCCCGACCCCAACGGATGACTTGCTCATCGGTGAAGGGGCAAACGCAAAACTGGGCTCCTGCCTGCCAAGCCTGCTCCGCCATCTGTCGATTGAGAACAGTGCCCACCCCTATCCAACACTGCGGGTGGTCTTGTCGCAGTTGGGCAATCAGCTCCAAATATTGGGGAACTTGCGTGGTGATTTCAATGTGGCGGATCCCGGCTCGGATGGCCAGCATGGCTCCCTCGAGAGCTTGGGCTGGGCTGGCCCAGAGGCGGATCACGGCAATCAGCGGCTGCTGCCACAGATGGAGTAGCCAGGGGTGCTGTGACCCTTTCCCGAAACCGCACTCAAAATCCTCGAATACCATCTGTGGGGAAATACCCTCTCATCGGTTTCTCATCTTTGCCAGATGTTGAGGTCGCTGTCGCTCGCCGGTGGGTTGGGCTGCCCAGACCCATGAGATTCAAAGGTTAGTACGAGCCTAACAGCGGTGTGGTTATTTCAAACAGGTTTGAGACAGTTCCCGGTTGCCCCTCGCCCCTAACCCTTCTTTCCCTGGGAGAGGAAAGTCAAAACAAAGAAACGAATAGTTTCACTGCTCCTGAGAGTGACGCTGCTGTGTCGCCAGGGTCTTTTTCTTATGTCCTGTCGCTTCTTTCTATTTCTTGTCAAGCAGCCATAACCGGCAATAGCCAGCTCAGGCTCGATCAGATCCGTGGGGATCTTTGTATCCTTAGGGTCGATGGGTCAGTCGCAGAGGGTGTGAGGAGTGACGAGTCTCAGTCGTGGGGCACACAGGCTAAAAGGGTGGATAGCGCTCGGATTGCTCACCCTCTTGCTGTTGGGGGGACTGGGGGGGGTTGCCCCGTCTCAGGCGCAGAATGTCAACCAATTGCAACAGCGGCAGCAGCAGATCCAGCAACAAATCCAGAGCACTCAGCGCCGCTTGGGAGAACTGCGCCAGGCAGAAGAAGAGGCCCGCCGCCGCATGGGATCCCTGCAGCAAAACATTCGACAGACCGAATCCAGCCTTCGCGACAATCAGTATCGTCTGGAACAAGCCCAGAAAGCCCTGGAGCAAGCTCAAAAGGAGCTACAGGAGCTGGAAGACCGCCTGAGACGGCAGCAACAGGGCACGGCTGCCCGTTTGCGCTACATGCAGCGACAGGGGGCCGAACATTGGTGGGCTTTGCTGCTCACCAGCCGTGACTTGAACGAGTTTTTCGACCGCCGCCACCAACTGCAACTGTTGATCGAGGCGGATCGGCAGTTGATCCAAGAGCTGCAAGCAATGGCCAAAGAGGTGGATCAACAGCGCATTGCCCTGGAGATGCAGCGCAACGAGATCTCTTTGATTTTGCAGGAGCTGGCCGCCCAGAAGAATCAACTGCAGCAGCAGGCTGCCGCCCAAGAGCAACTGGTGGGACGCTTGGCCAACGAACGCGCGGCCTATGAAGCAGCCCAGCGGCGGTTGGAAGCCGATTCCCAACAGTTGACTCTCCTCATCCAGCAACTGATCGCCCAGCAGGCCCAACAGCAGGGGGGCAGGGATCCCGTTCAAGGGACGGGCCGATTTATCGCTCCGGTGCGCGGGCCGATCACCAGTGGCTTTGGCTGGCGGGTTCACCCCATCTACCGCAGTCGCCGCTTTCATGCGGGGATCGATTTTGGTGTGCCCACCGGCACTGCGGTGAGAGCCTCCGACCGGGGCACCGTCATCTACGCCGGCTGGTACGGCGGCTATGGCTACACGGTGATTGTGAATCACGGGGGCGGCATCACCACCCTGTACGCCCACAACAGCCGCGTTGCCGTTGGGGTAGGCCAGCAGGTACAGCGGGGGCAAGCAATTGCTGCTTCCGGCTCCACCGGCCTCTCCACCGGGCCCCATGTTCACTTTGAAGTGCGCGTCAATGGCCAACCGGTGGATCCCCGCCGCTACCTGTGAAGCAAAGCCTCCGTCGCCACCGGCCTCAGGGATCCCGCCTGCAATGTCCACCGCACATCGGCAATGGAGGACAGCTCCTCCGGGTCGTGGGAAACCACCAACACCGTCCAGGTGGACTTTAGCCGAGCCAACAGCTCGATCAACTGCCGTCGCACCGACCAATCCAATCCTGCCGTCGGCTCATCCAGCAACAGCAAAAACGGGCCACGGATCAACTGGACGGCCAGGGCCAAGCGCCGCTGTTGCCCGCCGCTGAGGCGGTTTGGGGAGGTATGTAGAGGGATCCCTTCCAATCCCACCTGTCTGAGGGCGTTTTCGATCTCTTTTCTCTGTAGCTCTGGATAACCAAAGCGCATTTCCTCCAGCACCGTCAAGCCGCAAAAGTGGCGCTCTGGAAACTGAAACACCAACCCCGCCATGCTGCGCAAGCGGTTGGGGGAAAGTTCTGCCCCTCCCCAGGTAATCCGTCCTTGGGTGGGCCGCGCCAAGCCAGCCAAAATCTCCAGCAGGGTGCTCTTGCCCGCCCCACTTTTGCCCACGATCAGCCCCAACTGGTTCAGGCCCAACTCAAAGGAAAGATCGTTGAGAATGGGCTGGGAAACGCCTGCCGGATGGTAGGAAAGATGCTGAACTTGCAACATGGGGGGCAAAAGAGGGGGATGCTGTCGTTATTTTGGCACCGGAAGATCCCCGCGCGACAGCTATGGCCCCTCTTCAGCGGAAAGGTCGAAGCTTGGGAAACACCTCTATCCGGAGGAGCAGATTAAGCTAGCCTGAAGGTAGGGTAAATTATCGCTCTGGTTATCCTGATGCCGCAGCCTTCTTCTGCAGATTCTCCTTCGGTTGGGGCGGGATCCCCCCCCCAGCTGAGTTACACCCGCCTGGCCATGCGCAACATGGTGCGCAAAGGCAAGACTTCCCTGCTTCACTTCACCCTGACAGCGGTGGGGTTAGTGGCCTTGCTGGTGGGGCTGGCCTACCTGTTTCAGTAAACTACCCGACCCTAACTGCTTCACAGTACAGGGCGGGCTTTCGGTAGCCCTGCAGTTAGCAAGCCAACCACGGGCCTCTGGGGTGGTTTACAACACCCCCAATCGACCGTTACCAGTGCCTTAAACAACCGTTTCTGGTGTCCGCAGTATAATTATAACCTGAGTTCCGCGAGAATGTCCTGGCAATACCCTCCCGCGGTTGTTCCTGGGGCGGAAGAGGCACACCTTGGGAAGTCTTTCATTACGTTCAATGTCTCTCCTTAAGTTTTTCCCAAGATTAGGTGTTAGGAAGGAACAAGCAGCAATGGCTCCTACGGTTGGACCTACGGTCCGCTTCCGCGAACGAGCGCACGGCAATCCCGGCTGCTGAAACGCCAACCTTTGGCTTTAATGCTACGCAATGTGCTCCGCACCACTAACGTGAACGCTAACGCGACTGGACTTTGGCCTATGCAGACTTCGCCAGACCTCACCTCCGCTCGTTCTGTCATTCGCCTGCTGTTGTTTGCCAAGAGTCGAGCTGTCGTTGCCGAACTTGAGGAACATCTGCGCCAGCACATCCAGGGGTTGCCCGGCCAATACCCTGCTCAACTGGAAGTGGTGCCGCTGGAGGAGCACCCCTACCTGGCAGAGCATTACAAGCTGGTGGCCACTCCGGCTCTGGTCAAGGCTGAGCCCTTGCCCGCTCAAGTTTTGGCGGGCGAAGACTTGGCGACGCAGTTGGAAGTGTGGTGGCCTCGTTGGCAAGGCCAGGCGGCTTTGGCCTCCGGCCCGCTGACGCGAATGGCTTCCCATGGACCTACGGTCCGCTTCCGCGAACAAGAGGGGGCAGGACGGCATCCCACCTCCCCTCCAACCACTGAGGCACTGTTGCAAATGTCGGAAGAGGTGTTTTTGCTGCGGCAGGAGCGGGCCCAATTGCGGGAGCAGTTGGACTTCAAAGATCGCGTTCTGGCCATGCTGGTACATGATTTGCGCAGTCCCCTGACGGCCACGGCTCTGGCGGTCGAAACCCTGCAGCAGGGGCGCGAGGGATCCCTGGACAAAGCGCTGGAACGGCAGTTGTTCGACCATGCCCGCCAGCAACTGCGCAAGATGGACAGCATGATCACCGATATCCTGGAGTCGGCCCGTGGCGCTGCCTCGGAGCTGAGGATTCGAGCCGTAGAAACCCAGTTGCCCGGCTTGTGTCAGGCGGTGATTGAGGAGCTATGGCCGCGCATTCAAGGCAAGCGGCTGCAGTTTCAAGCGGATATTCCCGTGGATCTGCCCTCTGTTCACGTGGATCCCGACAAGATCCGCCAAGTTCTGTTCAACCTGCTGGACAACGCCATCAAGTACACCCCCGCCGGGGGATCCATCCGCCTCGATGTCCTCCATCGCACCAGCCAAAAGGTGCAGGTGACCGTCAGCGATACTGGCCCTGGGATCCCGGAAGCCGACCAAGAGAGCATCTTCTCCGATTCTGTCCGTCTGTCCCGGGATCAACAGCAGGAGGGCTATGGCATCGGCCTTTCCCTCTGCCGACGGATCGTGCGCGCTCACTACGGCCAGATTTGGGTGGAGTCTTCCTTGGGCAAAGGCAGCAGCTTTCATTTCACTTTGCCCGTGTATCGGCTCTGCAAGGGCTAGCCGGGAGCTGGCTCCCCATGGGTGTGAGCCCCCTCAGAGAGAACAGATCTGACGGTTTTCCTGGACTTGGCAAAAGCGCTCCGCGCCGCTTCCGCGACTATTCCCAGCCCCTCTTCCAGAGGGAAAGGGGGGTCATGGATCAGCCTAAGTTTTTAAAACGACTCCGAGTGGATGCTCTGGCAACAGGGACTCATCCTGCCTTTGGCGGGGTTGTTGCTAGGCTTCGTGTCGCGAGGACGGTTTGATGGGCGTTTTGCAATCTAGGTCAGGGCAGGTTGGCCAATTTGTGGGTTTAATGTGGGTTTAATTGGGTTTAATTAAGCCAAGCTCACCGGAGTGGAGTCGGTGAAACTGCCAGCAGTGTCTGTCAGAAGTATGGTGTTAAGGCAATCGTTCTTATGACCAGAGCAAGGGAGAGGAAAGGCACCGATCCATCCGCGCTAGCGGGCCGTGGGCCTTTGCGAGAGAAGGCTCGGGATCCCCGCCGCCCTCCACAACCTGCCAAGAACGCCGTCCCGCCTCCAGAGGGGTCAAAGCCGCAAACAGGTTCTGGTCGCCTGCTTCCTGCCCCTAGGGGATCCCTATTGGTTTCCCGTCCTCAACCGCTGCGTCTTGCCCGCCAAAAAGCCATTGCTCGTCTGCGCCAACGGGCTGCCCGGCCTCGCCGCTTGAGACGTTCTCCATCTCTCGGGCAAGTGTTGCTCAGGGGACTGAGCTTAAGTCTCATCCTGGGCCTGACGATGGCGGGCCTCTCGCAACTGCTGCAATCGACCACCGCTGGCCGGATAGAACAGGCCACGACGCAGCTTGGGGATCCTCCCCCGCCGGCATTGCCAAGTGACATTCTGCGGGGAGAAGCGATCCCGGCTTTGCAGGAGCGCTTGGCCGCTTTGGCCGACCAACCGGGCTTGACGGCAGGGGCTCTGTTCTGGGAGGTGGAAACTGGCGCCTTTGCTGGGGTTAGGCCGGATCAGGCTTTTCCTGCCGCCAGCGTGATCAAGATCCCCATTCTCTTGGCTTTTTTCCAGGCTGTGGAAACCGGACAGGTGCGGCTGGATGAACAGCTCACTCTGCGGGAAGATCTCAAGGGAGGGGGAGCTGGTGTGTTGCAAACCCGACCCCTCGGATCCCAGGTTTCTGCTTTGGAAGCGGCCACTCTGATGAGCACCCTCAGCGACAACTTCGCCACCAATCTGATCATCGATCGCCTGGGTGGACAGGAGGCTCTCAACCAAAAATTTCGGCAGTGGGGGCTACAACACACGCAAATTTCATGGTGGCTACCGGATCTGGAGGGCACCAACACCAGCAGCCCGCGCGACATGGTTTGGCTGCTCAGCCAGGTGGAACAGGGGCGCATGCTCAGCCGCCGCAGCCGCGACCGTTTTCTGGACATTCTCTGGCGCACCCAACGGCCCTCCTATTTCCGGCCCAACTTGGGTCAAGAGGTGCGCATTGCCCACAAAACGGGAACCTTGAGCTCCGTGGTGGGGGATGCCGGGATCCTGGATTTACCCAACGGGCGGCGCTATGTGGCGGCGGTGTGGGTGAAGCGAGAAACCCCCAACGATCCCAGAGCCGAAGGGCTGATCGCCAGCCTGTCGCAAGCAGCCTATGAGTTCTGGTCTGCTCCTGGATCCGCCCCGCCATCCCGAACAGACACCACCGGCAGCCCGCAACCCTGAGTCCCCCACTCCGCAAATCTTTCCATATTGCTACGCAACGCTTACGCGAACGCAGTAGCAGTGCGGAGCACTATTCCAGGCAGAGCACAAATGCCAGAGTGGAGAAACAGGCGTTGAGGGAAAACGATATTGCTACGCAACGCTTACGCGAAGGGGCACCTGGTCAGCATCAACCCCACCACCGGAGAGGAATTGGCTCGCTACCCCGTTTTCGACGCTGGGCAGATCCAGAGCTGTATTGCCCAAGCCCACGAGCGGTTCCAGAGCTATCGTCGGATCCCGTTTGCTCAGCGATCCGCCTGGCTGAAGCGGGTGGCAGGGATCCTGGAGGAGCGCAAAGCGGAGTTTGGCCGCCTAATCAGCCTGGAGATGGGCAAAACCTTGGCCTCTGCCGTTGCGGAAGTGGAAAAATCCGCTTGGGTTTGTCGCTACTATGCCGAGGAGGCAGAAGGGTTCTTGGCCGAGTGCTCCATATTGCTACGCAACGCTTACGCGAATGCCACCGGTGCGGAGCACTTTGCCAGCCGCAGCGGGATCCGCTACCAGCCGCTGGGAGTGATTTTGGCAGTGATGCCCTGGAATTTTCCCTTTTGGCAGGTGTTTCGCTGTGCGGCCCCGACCCTGATGGCGGGCAACACCCTCCTGCTCAAACATGCCTCCAATGTGCCCCAATCGGCTTTGACCCTGGAACGGATCTTTCAGGAGGCGGGATTTCCGCCAGGGGTCTTTCAAACCCTGCTGATCACAGCAGCCCAGGTGGCAGAGGTGGTGGCGGATGAACGGGTGCGGGGGGCCGCCCTCACCGGGAGCGAAGCCGCCGGCTCCAGCCTGGCCCGTTTGGCCGGTCAACATCTGAAAAAAACGGTCTTGGAACTGGGGGGGAGCGATCCCTTCATCGTTCTGCCCAGCGCCGATCTGGAGGCAGCAGTGGCCACAGCGGTTGCGGCACGTCTGATCAACAACGGCCAATCCTGCATTGCCGCCAAGCGATTTATCCTACACAGGGCTATCGCCGAACCCTTCACGGCGGCCATGACGGAGCGATTTCGCCAGCTCAAGGTGGGGGATCCCCTGGATCCGCAAACGGACGTGGGGCCTCTGGCCACCGCCAGCATCCTGCAAGAGGTGGATGGACAGGTGCAGGCTTTGGTGCAGGCAGGGGCCAAAGTCCATATCGGCGGCTCCCCCTTGGGAGGGAATTTTTATCCGCCCACAATCCTGAGCGACATCCCCCTCGATCATCCGGTGGCCCACCAGGAGGTGTTCGGGCCGGTGGCGCTGTTGTTCACCGTGCCGGATGTGTCGGCAGCCATCGAGCTGGCCAACGGCACCCCCTTTGGCCTGGGCGCCAGCGCCTGGACAACCGATCCAGAGGAACAAGAGCGCCTGCTGGAGGAGCTGGAGGCGGGATCCGTGTTCATCAATGGCATGGTCAAGTCCGACCCGCGCCTTCCCTTCGGCGGCATCAAACGCTCAGGGTATGGACGGGAACTGAGCCGGGAAGGGATCCTGGAATTTGTTAATGTCAAAACCGTTTGGGTGAAGTGATGGCGAAGACTTCTCAAAGGGATCCCCAGCCGGCGGCGGATCCTGTAATCAAGCTGGATCAGTTCCTCAAGCTGGCGGGGGTTGTTCCCACCGGCGGGCAGGCCAAGCAGCTCATCCAAGCGGGGCAAGTGCGGGTGAATGGTGAGGTGGAAACCCGGCGGGGACGCAAGCTGCGCCCTGGGGATGAAGTGGCCGTGGGAGGTGGAGTTTGGCGAGTGCGCCTGGGTGAGGCCCCGAAGTGAAATCAATGCAATGGGATCAAGAAAAGCATGGCCAAAGCCCCGATTCCCCCTGCCACCGCAAACTGCCACTCCAGCCCCCACAGCAGGCAGGCAACTCCGCCCAGGATCTGGATCCCACCGGTGATCCAGTAGGGGAGACGCGGCGGATCCACCAAGCCGTTGAGCCAGTGGCCCAGCCCCATTTGCCACAGCCAGAACACCCCCAAATACTGGCCCAAGGCTGCCAAAGGGGTACGTCCGACAAAGGGCAGCACCGAGAGGATCATGCCCTGGGCGATCACCAGCGTCCACACCAAGCCCACAAAGTAGAGATGGGCCAGTCCGGCTGTTCGAAACTCCGGCAGCCTGGTCTGCCGCACCATGTAGCCCAAGCCAACCAGGGAAATCACCAACCACAGCCAGTTGATGTTGGCCTCTTGGTGAAACTGGGTGGCAGCAAACCCAATCCCCAAAAGGACGGCCCAAACCAGGTACACCCGCCGACAAATGTTCCAGAAGGGAAGAGGGGATCCCAGGGGTTCCATTTGCATGGCCTTCACCTAATCGACGACGACAATGCGGCCCACCATGCTGGGGTGGATATCGCAGAAATAGTCCTGGATCCCAGCTACTTCGAACACCACCGCTTTGCTCTCGTTGCGACTTAGCCGTCCCGTCCCTTGAAACTGCGCTCCCTCCACAGGAGTAGCCGTGTGGGGGGTGGAATCCAGGTTGGTGAAGGTCACCTTGCCCCCCCGCTTGAGGGTAACCTCCGAGGGCAGGTATTGAAACCCGCGAATGATCACCTCTGCTGCCGCCGTTGCCTCGACAGGATCTCGCCCCGCAACAGAGCTGGCTTGTCGCCACCGATCCACAGCCAAGATAGCCCCCACATTGAGCAGGGATCCCAGTCCACTCAGCAACAGCAGCCGCCGCGTCATCGGCATAGGACTTTCTCCACACAGGTTTAGGAAGAGAACAAAGGCTGAGGCGCTCAGAAGAAGGCGATTGCGACAGCAGTGCAGAGCACTTGGATCTCCAAGCCCCAAGTCCTACAGAGGACGTTGGAAGGCTTTGCAGATCATCGCCTCATCGCCGGCAGGGGTTACCAACAGCTCTACACCTTCAGGATCCAGCGCTCCCGAGTCTCGGCGCTGACAAAGGGGGCAGGCACCACCAGAATGCTGGGGTCAAGGCTGTGGAACACGGCCCGGATTGCGGTGGCATGGGCAACTTCGTTGGGGCCAATGGTGCTGGCAGCAGCCACCAGGTCTTTGTTGGAAAGCTGGACAAAGGCATCGTTGTAGGCTAGGGCCGCATCGAACTCCAGAGCCAGGGCCAGCTTGGCGATGTTGGCATCGGAATCGAGATTGCCTTCTTTGTTGTCGATGTAGGTGGAAAGGTCGTAGCTATCCCGCGCCCGAGAGGGGATCCCTCCCAGTTGCCGCACGGCACCCGCCAGCAGATCCCGGTGCTGTTCGTGATCCTTCAGGTTCTTGGTGGCCACTTCCAACACGATCTTGCCCACCTCAGTATTGCTCAACTTGCCGGCAGCGGTTTTGTAGGCCCAGATTGCCTGCTGTTCCAAGTCAATGGCCGCGTTGAGGATGGCGATGTCGGCAGTGTTGGACTGGGCGGCACCGGGCAGGGTGCGCAATCCAATTGCTCCACCTACACCCGCCAGCAAACCAGCCAACAACAAGCTGCGGCGGGAAGTTGCAGGGCTGGGATCCCATTCGGCGGCCAAGTGAGGCAGAGCGAAGGGAGTCTTTGCAGTCTTCATCTCAAGTCTCCTGTCTCGAAAGATGGCAACCAACCTTCAGGGACTTGCTCTTGGTCGGGCAATTCCCTCTCGGCCTGGTCTGATGGGAATACGCCGTGGATGCCGCCGCGGATGCCTGAGGGAAGAGATTTTCGTGGTCAAATAGCCATGAAATGCCTCCTCGAACTCCCCTCTCCCTCTGGGAGAAGGTCCGGGCTATCTTAAAAGCGTGTCCAACGGCTCCAGTGGGGGCCAGCATTCGGTCGGTAGTGTCGTTATCCATCCATGCGATTCTGGGCGTGAACCTGCACCTTGCTCTGCCGGAGGCCAGCCTACAAAGCTACACCACGTGGATTGAGGCGCGTATCCGGGAGGGGCAGGGCGCTCAAGTGGTCACCTGCAACCCGGAAATGATCATGCAGGCGCAGCGGGATCTGGCCTTTGCCCAGGTGCTGCAGGCAGCAGAGCTGGTGATCCCCGATGGCATCGGGGTGGTGTGGGCCCTGCGGCGGCAGGGGATCCGCGTCCAGCGGGTGCCGGGGATCGAGCTGGCAGAAACCCTGATCCCGTTGGCGGCAGAACGGGGGTGGCGCTTGGCCCTGGTGGGGGGAAGGCCGGAAGTCAACCGGGCGGCGGTTCGACATTGGCAAGCCCAGTGTCCTGCTTTGGCCCTCTGGGGCTACCACGGCTACTTTTCTGGCAACGAAGAAAAAGAGCTTCTGCAAGCTCTCCAGGAATTTCGACCGCAACTGGTGTGGGTGGGGCTGGGATCCCCGCGGCAGGAGCTGTGGATCCAGAAGTGGCGTCCCCTTTTGCCCCAGGCTATCTGGATGGGGGTGGGGGGCAGCTTTGACATTTGGGCCGGCCAAAAACGGCGAGCGCCCCGTTGGTGGCGTGACCATCACCTGGAATGGTTGTATCGTCTCTATCAGGAACCCTGGCGCTGGCGACGCATGTTGGCTTTGCCCAAGTTTGTCTGGCGGGTGCTGTGGGATCCCTCTTCTCGTTTGCGCCCCTAGTCTGCCGGCGCTCTCTCCCTCCTCTGTCTAGGCGCTTACTATGGTGATCGGTCAGCACATCGGCTATCCTCCTCGCTTGTACCGTTGGGCCGGTACGGCTCCGACTCCTCATCTCCCTGCCCCGGCCAATCCAGAGGCCACCCTGGGCTTTTACGGCAGCACTCAATCCGGATCCCTGGAAACCCCGGCCAGCATGGTGTCCTTGCGGGGCGTGAGCAAAGTCTTTCCCAACGGCAACTTGATTTTTCAGGATGTGAACTTGGAGGTGCGCCGCGGCGAGTTCGTGTTCGTAACGGGGGTCTCCGGAGCAGGCAAGTCCACTCTTTTGCGACTGCTCTACGGGGCGGAACAGGCCACCGAGGGCACGGTCATCGTCGATCAAGTCTGTCTCTTTTCTTCTGAAGGGCGGCGGCGACCCTACCGCATCCCACCGCGTCCGCTGGCCATGTTGCGGCGGCGCTTGGGGGTGGTTTTCCAAGATTATCGCCTTCTGGCCAACCGCACCCTGGCAGAAAATGTGGCCTTCGTGCTGCGCGCCCAAGGGCTGTCCCCCGCAGAAATCCGCCGTCGCATCGGGCCGACCCTAAAGATGGTGGGGCTGACCGAAAAGCGAGATCACTTTCCCCATGAGCTTTCGGGGGGGGAACAGCAGCGCCTTAGCCTGGCCCGGGCCATTGTCAACATGCCGGTGCTGCTGCTGGCGGACGAGCCAACAGGAAACCTAGATCCGGAAAACTCCCTCTTGGTTCTCCAGATTTTGGAGCGGCTCAATTCCTTTGGGGTGACCGTCATCATGACCAGCCATGACCCCTATCTGGTGGAGCGGGCCGGCCACCGGGTGGTGCGCATGGAGGGAGGGCGCCTGTATGATCTGCGCTGAGGGCTGCCGGGATCCCTATTTTGCTCTTCACAAGCTTTTTGAGATCCCGGAGAGCAGCTTTGCCGGTTGCATCAGCAGACCGTAGGCCCTAAGCCAGCCGCATCAGCACAACAGCGGCACCGCCCGCGGCGACTTGTCAAGCCAGCCCGACCAGTTACATCAGCGGGTCGTGGGCCTTACTCGCGCAGACCCTCAGGTTGGGTTTCCAGAAGCTCCTCCCCTAGCTGATGAGCGGCAGCCACCATATTTTTCAGTGCGGGGATCACCTCCTCCCAGCGGCGGGTCTTGAGGCCACAATCGGGATTAACCCAAGTTTGCTCCACAGGCAAGTGGGCCAGTCCTGTGCGCAGCTGCTGCAGGATTTGCTCAACGCTCGGCACCGCAGGGCTGTGGACATCGTAAACGCCGTTGCCCACCTGGTGACGATACCCAGCCTGGGCAATTTGCAGCAGGGTTTTGTTGTTGCTGCGGCTGTTTTCAATGGAAAGCACGTCGGCATCCAGCCGCTCAATGTGCTCGATGATGTCCCCAAACTCTGAGTAGCACATGTGGGTGTGAATCTGGGTTTCCGGCTTGGCCCCGCCGGTAGCTAGGCGAAAGGCATCCACTGCCCAGCTGAGGTATTCTGGCCAGCGTTCTTTTTTCAGAGGTAGCCCCTCCCGCAGTGCCGGCTCATCCACTTGCACCATCACCGCTCCAGCCGCTTCCAGATCTGCCACTTCGGCTCTCAAGGCCAGGGCAATCTGCAAAGCCTGCTCCCGCCGGGGAATATCAACACGGGGAAAGGACCAGTTGAGCATAGTCACTGGCCCCGTGAGCATGCCTTTCACCGGCTTTTGGGTGTGGGACTGGGCTACTTGGAATTCCCGCACTGTCATGGGTTGGGGGCGAACCACGTCGCCGTAGAGAATGGGAGGGCGCACGCAGCGGCTGCCGTAACTCTGCACCCAGCCGTGTTCAGTGAAGGCAAAGCCTTCCAGCTTCTGGGCAAAGTACTCCACCATGTCGGTGCGCTCAAATTCCCCATGCACCAACACATCCAGGCCAATCTCTTCTTGAATGCGGATGCACTTGGCAATCTCAGCGTCAATGGCTGCTTCGTACTCCGCCTGCGAAACCTCCCCTCTTTTGTACTTAGCTCGCCACTGCCGCACCTCTGGAGTTTGGGGGAAGGAGCCAATGGTGGTGGTGGGCAAAGGTGGTAGCTGAACCTGCCGACTTAGGCGCTGCTCGTAGGGCAGGAATCGCTCGAAGTCCTGGAGCTTGAGGTTGGCCAAAGCCTGGCGCACTTGGGGGTTGGGGGGGCTAAACTGCGCAAAGCTCTGCCACTGCTGCTGGATTTCCGCCTGCTGGGCAGCAGTGTCTTCGCCGTTGAGGGCTCGCGCCAGGAGAGCTACTTCGGCCAGCTTCTGTTCGGCAAAGCTGAGGACATTTCTGAGGGGTTCCGGCAACTGGGCTTCCAGAGCAGCGTCGTGGGGCACAAATTGCAACGAAGCGGAAGGCTGCACCCGTAGGTTGGGAGCTACCCCCTGCAGCTCCCGCAGGCTGGCCAAGACGGTCTCAGGCTGAACCTTCCAGACATTCCGAGCGTCCACTACGCCAGCACCTAGGATCTGGTCAGCCGGAAAGCCATAGGTTCTTACCAGATCCAGGGTGTGGCCACGGGTAAAGTCAAGGCTAATGCCGGCCACCGGCAGTTGCACCACCCAGGGGTAAGTCTCCCCCAGGTCATCGAAGTAGGTGACCAAGTGGACAGGGATCCCGGCGGTTGCCAACTGGCGGTAGCTCATTTCCACAGCTTCCCGCAGGCCACTTCCCTGGCTGGTAACCAAAATGGGATCGTGAATCTGGACTTCTGGGATCCCCAGCTGTTTTAACTCCTGGAGGAGATCCCGGTACAGAGGAAGGAGCTTTTCCAAGTCCGCCCGCAGATCCCCAGATCGCTGGCTAAGGCAGAGCAAAGTCACTGGACTGAGGACAACGGGGCTGGTGCGCTCCCCTAGGATCCCTTGGGCCCGCCGAACTCTTTCCAAAAAATCCCCAAAGTTAGGACTGGGATCGGCTTCCGGCTCAATTTCGGGTACCAAGTAGTGGTAGTTGGTGTCAAACCACTTGGTCATTTCCAAAGCCGGCAGGCCCTCCCGCCCCCGCGCCATGGCAAAGTAGCGGTCTAAACCCGACAGACCTCGGAACCGAGAGGGGATCAGCCCCAGCCAGGTGGCCCAGTCCAGTACATGGTCGTAGAGAGTCTGATCCCCTACCGCAATGTGATCAATCCCAGCTTGTAGCTGAGTCTGCCAGGCTTGAGTCTCCAAATCCCAAAAGGTAGCCAGCAGAGCCTCTGACCCTAGGGCACCACTCCAAAAGCCTTCCAAAGCTTTTTTGAGCTCGCGGCGCTTGCCCATGCGGGCATACCCCAATGTCATGGTTTGTGCAGTCATGTTGTGTGCCATCCCAAATACTGAGTTTTCTAATTTTCCTGCGTTCAATTCGCCCTCAACTGGGATCCCGCCCGCCAAGGAAGAAACCGGCTGTTCCTCTCTTGCCTCTGGAACCCCAACAAAACACTGCCTTTTGCGCAAAAAAGATACTCAACGCAGCCAGCGATCGCAGTGGCTACTTGCCAGCCACCAATTGAAGTCAGGAAGCCTGACATCTCACTCTTTCCTTCGCGTAGGCGGGCTGTAGATCTTGATAGATCTTGGTGCAACAGCACCCAAAATTTACTCTCTCCCGGCCAACTGGCTCAGAGTCTTGCTTGGGTTCTTGGACTTATTTCTACTGCTGAGGAGTACCGAAAGCTTGTGGGAGCAACGCCGGGAAAATGCTCAGGATAACGAAAGCAGAAACGAGCTAAAGCCAAGACAGTTACCATCTGTACCTCGCAGATGTTGTGAAGTTTAGAAAAACCATCGGCGGGCATTCTGACTGACACGGTTTTGGGGGACAAGACCTGGATCGGCAGCGAATGACTCTAGAGATTTGCTGCAGGACTTCTCCTAAACCGGATCACAGCTGCGGGACAGCGGCAGATTCTCACTGCTCTTTCCCCGTTTCCTCTGGCGGCTGATCCCCGTCAGAACCGATAGCTGAGCTACATCGTATCACGGAGTTCAGAGACGGGAGTAGAGTGCTTCAATCATCACCAAGCCAGCAGCCTTTGGAGCTACCAGACCTCACCTTTCACCCAGCGGTCTTGCAGGAAGTCATCGGAATCCTCTAAGCATCCTCCCCCCCTGCATTGCTCTCAAGTAGAACTTGGGGAAGTCGTAGGGCTGATGGCTCCCTCTGGTTTTGGCAAAACTACTCTGGCCAAGTTGCTGGCGGGCTACCTTACCCCCAGCCAAGGTCGGGTGAGTGTGACAGGGCAGCCTTTGCCTCGGCGAGGGTACTGTCCAGTGCAGCTTGTCTTTCAACATCCAGAGCAGGCCGTTAACCCCCACTGGCGCATAGCTCAGGTCTTGCGGGAAGGGCCTCCTCCCCAGCCAGAGGTTCTCCACACCTTAGGCATTTCCCCCAGTTGGCTCAACCGCTATCCCCATGAGCTAAGCGGGGGAGAATTGCAGCGGGTTGTCATCGCCCGGGTTCTCAACCCACAAACTCGCTATTTGATTGCAGATGAGATGACAGCCATGCTCGACGCCAATACCCAAGCCCTGATCTGGCAAGCTGTCTTGGCCTATGGGCGGGCACATCAGATGGGGCTTTTGGTCATCAGTCATGATCGCTTTCTCCTGGAACGGCTCTGCAGCCGCTACGTCATCATGACCAGCCATGACCCCTATCTGGTGGAGCGGGCCGGCCACCGGGTGGTGCGCATGGAGGGAGGGCGCCTGTATGATCTGCGCTGAGGGCCTGCCGGGATCCCTACTTTGCTCTCCACAGGCTCTGTTGAGCTCCAGGGGGCAAGGGTCTGAGCCCATTGATTGTTGGATGGAGAACAGCATGCAATCTCTCTCCCGATTTCTCAATAAAATCCGCTATCTCCTACAGGAGACTTTTTTGGGGTTGCGGCGGGGGGGTTGGCTGAACTGGGCCGCTGTGAGCACCCTGCTGGTGTTGCTGTTCTTGGTGGGGATCGGCGTTGAGCTGTCCTGGGGCGTGGATGCCACGGTGCAGTCGCTGGGAGGACAACTGGAGATCTCCGTCTACCTGGAGCCGGAACGGCAGGGGGTGGAGCTGCAACCTCAGGTCGCCCAACTGCCTCATGTGGCCGAGGTGAAGGTCATCACCAAAGACCAGGCTTGGCGCAACCTTTTGCTGGAAATGGGGATCCAAGACGAGGCGGCCATGGAAACCCAGTTGGGGGAGAACCCCTTGGTGGATGCTCTGCGGGTTAAGGCGGATTCCACCGAAGCCTTGGGGGAAGTGGCGGAGCGGATTCGCCAACTGGAAGGGGTGGATGAGGTCTACTACGGCGACCGCATTGTGGAGCAACTGGCCCAGCTCCAGGACATGCTACGGCTGGGATCCCTGACCATTACCGGCGTGTTGGCCCTGACAGCGGTGGCGGTCATCACCACCACCATTCGCCTCATCGTCATGGCGCGGCGGCGGGAGATCGAGGTGATGCAATTGGTGGGGGCGACGGCAGCCTGGATTTACTTGCCCTTTATTTTGCAAGGGTGCCTGTTTGGGGTGATCAGCGCAGTGGGAGCTTGGGGATTGATCTTGGGATCCCAGCAGTTGCTGCAGGAGCTGCTGGAGCAGTTGATTGCCTTGCCCTTCCTCAAGGTGATGCAGGCAGATCGCAGCCAACTGGAGTTTTGGCTCTTGCCGTCGATGTTGTTGGGGATGGGGGTTTTTCTGGGCACCACCAGCAGCTTGATCGCGGTGCGCAAGTCGGCAGGGCGATGAGCTGGAGGCGATGCTGAGGAAAGCCCTGGATATTCCAATCTGAGGATCGCCATAGGATAAGATGATGGACTCTACTTCCCTGGCTTTCCAAGATCTGGCCGCCATGAACCCATTGCCTCCTCCCGCCCACCCCTACCAGTTCCGCGCTTTGGGCCTGATTAAGGGATCCCTGAAATCGATCCCCAAGACTTATGCGCAGGCAACCTTGGTTGCCTCTGACGGAGCAGAATATCCGGCTACCCCCGGACGCGCCGAGCTTCTCGGCCCCTTCGAGCACTGCATCAAGAGCGGCCATACCTACTGGTACTACGTGCAGCCGCAGCCGCGTTCAGGGGGGGCTTTGGGCTTGAGCATCATCCGCATCCTGGCCCTGCCGGAAGAGGAGCAAGACCCAGAGTGGGAAGAAGAACCGTTTTTGCCTGCCCCTGAGGACACAGAGGAAGGCTTTAACATCCGCGGCATTGTCGAGCCCCACGATGGCTTTGTTGAGGTGACCGTGCGGCGCAAGCCCCAGGGAACCAAGCAATTTGCTCCTCTGCAATTGCGCTTGGAAGGGTTCTTGCCCGGAGCTGTGGCGGGCGAGTTTTGGGATCTGTTGGCAGAGCGAGAGGGCAACAAACTGCTGTTGGTGGATGGTACCCGCCTGTTGACCGCAGTAGCCTAGCTATCTAGATTGGCCCTGCTTGAGAACCTTAAAATAAACCAAAGAGCTTCCCAACCGATGGTGTCTGCTGCCGGCTTGTCCCAACGGGTCGCCCATCTATCCCCTTCCCCCACGCTATCCATTTCGGCTCTGGCTAAAGCCATGCAGGCAGAGGGGCTGGATGTGTGTAGCTTGAGCGCAGGCGAGCCGGATTTCGATACACCTGACCACATTCGGGCCGCGGCCATCCGTGCTCTGGAAGAGGGCAAAACCCGCTACGGCCCCACCGCTGGGATCCCCGCTCTTCGCCAAGCAGTGGCCGACAAGCTGCGGCAGGAAAACGGCCTGGAGTTCAGCCACGACCAAATCCTGATCAGCAACGGCGGCAAGCAAACCCTGTTTAACCTGGCCATGGTGCTGCTGGATCCCGGCGATGAAGTGATCCTGCCTGTTCCCTACTGGGTCAGCTACCCCGAAATTGCCATTTTGGCAGGGGCAAAGGTTGTGCAGGTGCAGACGGAAGAGGCCCAGGGGTTCAAGCTCACCGCCGCCCAACTGCGCCAGGCCCTCACCCCCCGCAGCAAGCTGCTGATTCTCAACTCGCCGGCCAACCCCACCGGAGCCGTTTACCACCAGCACGAGCTGGCAGCTCTGGCAGAGGTGATCCTCTCCGCCCCCCATCTGTACGTGATCTGCGACGAGATCTACGAAAAGCTGGTTTATGGACAAGCCCGCCACATCAGCCTGGGATCCCTTTGCCCTGACTTGATGCCGCGCCTGATTCTCAGCAGTGGCTTTGCCAAAGCCTACGCCATGACCGGCTGGCGGGTGGGCTACTTGGCCGGGCCCAAGCCCATCATCGAGGCAGCCATCAACCTGCAAAGCCACAGCACCTCCAATGTCTGCACCTTCGCCCAGTACGGCGCTCTGGAAGCCCTGACCAGCCCCCTATCGGCAGCGGCTGTGGAAAAAATGCGCCAAGAATTCTGGCAGCGGCGAGATCTGATGCTGGACGGGATCCGCACCTTGCCGGGGGTGACTTGCCCGGAGCCAGAAGGTGCATTTTATGTGTTTGTCAACATCGGCCAAACCGGGTTAAGTTCGGTGGAGTTTTGCCGGCAGCTGCTCAAGGAACACCACGTGGCTGCTGTGCCGGGGGTAGCCTTTGGGGCAGATTCCTACATTCGCCTTTCCTATGCTGCCGATCGCACCACCCTCGAAAAAGGGCTGCAGCGGCTGCACCGGTTTGTGGCTTCCCTCTGAAAAGCCAGCCGAGCTTTTGCCCCCTGCTACTGCTTGCACCGACAATGGGGTTCGCCGCAATGGCACCCCCAATGGGCAGGGTGCCCAGTCGGATCCCCGCGAGGCTCTGGATGCACAACTGGGCCTGCAAAAGCTTACCCTCAAATGGTCTGCC
Source organism: Thermostichus sp. MS-CIW-41 (assembly GCF_054058915.1). Taxonomy (NCBI): domain Bacteria; kingdom Bacillati; phylum Cyanobacteriota; class Cyanophyceae; order Thermostichales; family Thermostichaceae; genus Thermostichus; species Thermostichus sp. MS-CIW-41. Next base: position 21,562 of record NZ_JBSSBO010000014.1, on the reverse strand, counting down.
GAGAGGGTAGAAAAGCTGGGATCCCTGGAAAGCGCCACTGGGCTACCGGGCGAGATTTTGCTGGAAGTCCTGCTGGATCATTGGGAACAATTGCCCAAGCCCTTGCAGCAAGATTGCCTCCTGCAAGCCCACCGCATTCGCGTCGAGCGGCTGGTGATCAGCCAAAACTTCACCATTGCCACGATTGAGCAACTGCTCTTCACGTCAGCGTTGCGCAACAACAACGAGCAGCATCTGCTTTGAGTTCTGGCCGGTTGGCCTGGGAAATTCCCCCTCAAGATCTCCGCCAGTATGCTAGACAACAGGGATCCCTGTTCCTGTGCTAGGGTCAAAATGGTTCTGTTGGCTTTTCGCGCTTTTCGGCCTGTGCTCTCTCCCCCTCGCTACCTGGCGGCAACCCAAGCCCATTATCATCAAGTGCATTATTCACCCTACTTCTCACTTTTGTTTTTCTATCTTCTCCCTATTTCTCCCATCGTTTAGGGGACAGCATTGCAACGTCATCTTCTTTAAAACGACCAGGTTGTAGTGGAGCGGCAACAGTTGATGAAAGATCTTGATTTGACCAAAGCTGTAGAGCAACGGCGTACCTTTGCCATTATTTCCCATCCCGATGCGGGGAAGACCACCCTCACCGAAAAGCTGCTGTTGTACGGGGGGGCCATTCAAGAAGCGGGAGCTGTGAAGGCCCGTCGGGCGCAAAAGCGGGCCACTTCCGACTGGATGGAACTGGAAAAGCAGCGGGGTATTTCCATCACCTCTACCGTCCTGCAATTTGATTACCGCAACATTCGTCTCAATCTGCTGGATACTCCCGGCCACCAGGACTTCAGCGAAGACACCTATCGCACCCTGGCAGCGGCTGACAATGCCGTGATGCTGGAAGATGCCGGCAAAGGGTTGGAAACCCAGACCCGCAAGCTGTTTGAAGTGTGTCAGATGCGGGGGCTGCCGATTTTTACCTTTATCAACAAGATGGATCGCCCAAGTCGGGATCCCTTGGAGCTGATGGATGAAATTGAGACAGAACTGGGCCTCAAGCCCTATCCTGTCAACTGGCCGATTGGCTCAGGCGAGCGGTTTACTGCCCTATTTGACCGCCGAACTCAGGAGTTTCATTTCTTTGAGCGGGTATCTGGGGGGCGGCTAAAAGTTCAAGATACCGTCATTAAACTTGGGGATCCGCAAATTGAGGAGTTGATCGACAAGGACTTGTATTACCAATTCAAGGAAGAGCTGGAACTGCTGGATGGTCTCATGCCCACCTTGGATCTAAAACAGGTGCATTCTGGCAAACAAACCCCGGTCTTTTTCGGCAGTGCCATGACCAATTTTGGGGTGGAGCTTTTCCTCAATGCATTTTTGGAGTATTCCTTACCGCCAATGCCTCACGAGAGCACTGCTGGGCTAATCCCGCCCGAACATCCTGAGTTTACGGGCTTCGTCTTTAAACTGCAGGCCAACATGGATCCCCGCCATCGGGATCGCGTCGCTTTTGTGCGCATCTGTTCCGGCAAGTTTGAGAAGGATATGGTGGTCAACCATGCCCGCCTCAATCGTCCCATTCGCCTATCTTATCCCCAGAAGTTGTTTGCTCAAGAGCGCATCTCCATCGATGAAGCTTACCCTGGGGATGTGATCGGCCTGAATAATCCCGGCATCTTCACCATTGGGGATACCATCTACACCGGCCCGAAGCTGCGCTACGCCGGGATCCCTAGCTTTTCTCCTGAGCTGTTTGCCTACTTGAAAAATCCCAATCCTTCTAAGTTTAAGCAGTTCCAGAAAGGGGTAGCGGAACTGCGGGAAGAAGGGGCTGTACAAATCATGTACTCTATCGACGATTCCAAACGGGATCCGATTGTGGCAGCGGTGGGCCAGTTGCAGTTTGAGGTTTTGCAGTATCGCCTTGAAAGTGAATACAACGTCGAAACCCGACTGGAGATGTTGCCCTACACACTGGCCCGCTGGGTCGAGAATGGCTGGAAGGCGCTGGAGAATATTCCCAGCTTGTTTAACACCCTAGTTGTTAAAGACATTCAAGACAGGCCCGTTCTTCTGTTTAAGAACGAGTGGACTTTACAGCAATTTGCTGCCAGCAACCCTAAAATCAAGCTCAGCAAAATTGCCCCTCTCTCGGATCTCGGCCCAGAATTGGGTGACGGCCAATAGATCAACCTAAGAGAATCCGTCTCAAAGAGCCTTAGGTTCTGACATTCAGTCGAGATGCCATTGGTCTCCACATCAGCGGTGTTGATAGGTGTTGATATCTTCGGATTTCTGAGCAAACCCTTCATGCAGATCGCAGGAATTCTCACATCTTTTTCGTGCATCTTCTAGGGCTTGAGTGAGTGAACCATGCCTTTCTTCTCCAACCTGGGATCCGATTCTCCCCACTTTGGCGCTGCCCTCAGTGCTTGTGCGCCACTTTGCGAACGCTCCTTGTGGGGACTGGATCCGCAAGCCGTTTTTTTGAATCACGGCTCCTACGGCGCGACCCCGAAAAAGGTGTTGCAGGCCCAGAGTGTATGGCGGGAACGCCTTGAGGCTCAGCCGGTGCAGTTTATGGGAGAGGAACTTCCTCGAGCCTTGCGGGCGGCGGCAGCAGAACTGGCCCATTTCGTCGGGGCCGAACCCGAAAATTTGGTGTTTGTGGAAAATGCCACCAGCGGGGTCAATGCCGTTTTGCGCTCGCTGCGGTTCCGGCCAGAGGATCAGATCGCCTGCACCAATCACGGTTACGGGGCCGTTCGTCAGGCATTGCAGTACATCTGTGCCCAGTGGGGAGCCATCCCAGTTGAGGCGCAGATCCCTTTCCCCATTGCGGGGCCAGAGCAGGTTATCGCGGCCTTCGAGGCCATCCTCACTCCCCAAACTCGCCTGGCGGTGTTGGATCACCTCACCTCGCCTACGGCTCTGATCTACCCCCTGCCTGAGCTGATCGGCCTCTGTCGGGAGCGCGGGATCCCGGTTTTGGTGGATGGCGCCCATGCCCCCGGAGTTCTCCCCTTGGAGTTGGAAAAGCTAGGAGCCGATTGGTACACCGGCAATGCCCACAAGTGGCTGTTTGCCCCGAAAGGCTGTGCCTTTTTGTGGGTGGCCCCCTATCGACAGGCCCAAACTCATCCTACGGTGATCTCCCACGGCTATGGGCAAGGGTTCACAGCGGAGTTCGACTGGGTGGGCACACGGGATCCCAGCGCTTGGTTGGCCATTTCAGCAGCCCTGGCGTTTATCCAAGGGGTGGGACTGGACAACATCCGTCAGCACAACCACACTCTGCTGCTGCAGGCGCGGCAGTTGCTCTTGGAGGCTCTTGAGGGGATCCCGCCCGCCCCCGAAAAGATGTTGGGCTTTATGGCCACCCTACCCTTGCCGCCATTTTGGCAGCAGTGGATCCCTGAGCTTCCTCTTGAGGAGCGCGCCCGTCGGCTTCACGATTACCTCTGGTACAAGTACCGCATTGAGGTTCCGATCATCCCCTTCGCCGGGCAGCTTTGGGTACGCATCTCGGCCCAGGTCTACAACCGTTTGGCAGAGTACGAACAGTTGGCGCTGGCCTTGCAGCATCTGCCCTGAGGTTTTGTCGGTTGAGCCGCTTTCACGACATTGCAAGTATAGTTGCTTCGCACACCAGTAAAACGATTCCAGATCTATGGTCAATTCAGTTGAGGATGAGATGACGTTACAGGTAGGATGGCATGCCAGTAGACCTCAGAAAGAAGCCTTGACCTGAGAGAGAGTCGTAGGGCATGTCCAGGAAGGGAGCAGACCCACAGACGTACAAAGCCGGTCATACAGCGGAAGGGAAGGGTATGGGAGTCGGTAAAAGCAGCGCGGAACGCTTGGGGAGCGTCTCAATCTAGTTTGAAGCGACCGCAGTGCTTTCAAGAGGGCAAGGATGCATGCAGATGGAGGAACTTCTGTTGATGAAGTGACAAGGCCTGCTTTTGCGAGTCGGACTATTCTACTGGCCAGTGTCTCATTGCTATTTGAATTGACTATCTGAAAAAGTCAGAAAACGTATCCCGCAGATCCGAAAGCCGATCGTTGAAGCAAGTCAGCCGATCCCCTGCGGAGTTCACCAGCGTCAGATCTGCCCGACCGGTTGTCCCTTCAAATCCCAGTAGAGGAACGCTCATGCGGCTGGGATCCGTGGGATTCTGGGAAACGCGGATGACGGCTCGATCGCGGTTCAATTGATAAGCCTCGGCCACATAGCGGATGGGCTCGCTCAAGGTGGGATCCACCGGCAGCCCTGGGGCCGGCAGGAGATCCACCAGCTCGGTGAACGTGCCACTCCGCAGGCCCACCACGGCAGCAGCTCCCAACTGGTTACAAATGGCAATGAGAACCGGCTCTTGGGCAGTGGCGGTGAGGTTGGCCAAGGTGACGGTGACCGTGGCGCGGCTGGCTGCCGGCGGGTAGGTGACCTCAAAGGTGCGGGCAAAGGCATTGCCCAGCTCGTCGCGGGCGCGAAAGCGAAGCTGCCCGGTGTAGGGCAGGATGGAAGAAAAGTAGATGCCAAAGCGGTCGCTGGGACTCCGTCCGGGGATATTGGCCTGTCCGGGGACATAGGCAAGGGCAGCCCGGCTTTGCCACTGATTGGGCGGGGTGTAGGGCAGCAGCGGGCCACTGGTGAAGTTGGGGGGTTCTTTGGGGGGCAGATCCGGCTGGCCATCTCTGTTCAGATCCAGCCCATTGCCCAAGAAGGCCACCGAGCGCTGTAAGAGAATAGGACGGTTTTGGTTATCCAAAAGGGGATTCCGCCTTTCTGCCAGCCCGGCATTGTCCACATAGACATTAAGGGGGCGATTTAGGATTTGGTTATCCCGCTGCCGCCGCATGTTGAACTGTAGGTAGGGCCCCACTGCGCCCGATGCCGGGGATCCCCCTGTAATTTCAAAATCATCTGCCCGCAGGAAGACATTTTCCAGGGGGCCCAGAGGAGTTGTTCCCTCGCCGCAACCGACCAAGCCAAGCGCTAAAATGGCCAAGGCTGTATAAGCTACAACAGAGCATCCTTTTTCGATAGGGGAATCCGAGCTCCCACAAGTCGGCAGCAGGGGCCGGCAGGCATGCTTTGGCTTCAGCATTCATCTCCTCTCCACAACAGACACCTTGGCGAGGGTTAAACCCAACCGGACTGAGTTGAGGATGGGCGGGGATCCCTCTGCACTCATCGGATTCGCCTGAACCACTATACCGTGAGCCTCAGTTCAGCTAGAAATCGCAGGAGCCCCGCACTGTACCCGTAGGGTCAGTGCTGGGAGGAATGCGCTTTGATGAAGTACAATGAACTTATGAGCCAAATCCTAACCATCTCCTGCAAGCTCAAGGTGTCCCAGTCGCAAGCCGCTAAATTGGACGCGACGATGGATGCCTTTGTGCAGGCACTGAACTGGGTCAACCAGAACACGCCGGAGAAGATCGTCAACGCGGTCAAACTGCAATCCCTTTGCTACTACGAGATTCGAGCCCGGTTTGGCTTGTCCAGTAACTTGGCTCAACAGGTGTGCAGACGGGTAGCGGGTTCCCGCAAAGTGGCTAAGCAGAAAAAGCGTCCCGTCAAGGAGTTTAAGAGCGGCTTTGTTACCTACGACGCCCGTATCTTTTCGTTCCGTCAAAAAGACTGGACGGTGTCGCTGACCACGGTGGAGGGTCGGGAGCGCTTTGAACTGGCCATTGGCAACTACCAGCGTGGGATGCTGGCTGGTTCTAACCCCAAATCGGCCACTCTGGTCAAGCGCAGAGACGGCTCCTACTACATCCAGATTTGCGTAGAGAAAAAACCACCCAAGCAACAAGATACCGACAAGGTGATCGGGGTGGACTTTGGAAGGACAGATATTGCCCATACGTCAGAGGGGGACAACTGGAATGGACAGCAGTTGAACCGAGTCCGCGACCACTACTCCCGGTTGAGGGCGGCACTCCAACGCAAAGCCAGTAAGGGCACACGCAGTTCGCGGCGCAGATGCAGAGAACTGTTGCAACGGCTGTCTGGCAAGGAGAGGCGCTTTCAGGCGTGGGTCAATCATCGCATCTCCAAAGCTATTGTCTCTAGGGCAAAGACCACAAACAGCGCTATTGCCCTGGAAGACTTGACAGGGATTCGGGAAAGAGTCAATCAACAGCCACGCAGCAAAACCGAAAGGCGCAGGGCCAACAGTTGGGCGTTCTACCAGCTACGTCAATTTCTGGAATACAAGGCGAGGGTTGCAGGGGTTTCTCTGATTCTTGTTCCGCCTGCTTACACGTCGCAGACCTGCCACCGGTGCTTACACATCCACCCTGAGCAGGGTAAGTCCTACCGCAGTGGCAAGTCGTTCAAGTGTGGGCACTGTGGATGGGAAGGGGATGCGGATTTGAATGGTGCGAATGTGATTGCGCTCTTGGGGGCTGCTGTAAACCAGCCTAGAGGTTCGGGCTTGTTTTGTTCTCTGGTAGAGCAGAACAGGCTCAGGGCTACTGAAAGCCCGCTCCGTACCGCTTAGCGGTCGGAGCCGGGTAGTTTACCTCCCACCATCCCTAGGGGGCTGGCGGCAACGAGCAAGAAATGGTGGCGATCCCTGGCCTCATCTCCCGAACAGGCTTGATAGCCTAGAGGAAGCGAGATGTGGATACCCATGTCAGATACTCCTGCGGTCTTGGTAGAGCAACTTCAAAAGCGCTACGGATCCACAGTGGCCGTGGCGGACGTCTCGTTTCAGGTGGAACCCGGCCAGATCTACGGCATTCTCGGCCCCAATGGGGCCGGCAAGACCACCACTTTGCATTGCCTTTGCACCTTGCTTCGTCCCGATGCGGGCCGGATAGAGGTGTACGGGATCCCGGCCAGCGAAAACCCCAAAGCGGTACGAGAAAAACTGGGGTTTGTCGCCCAAGAGGTGGCCTTGGATAAGGTGCTGACCGGGCGAGAATTGTTGCAGTTGCAGGCCGACCTCTACCACCTGCCGCGCCCCCTGGCCCAAGAGCGAATCGCTGCCGTCCTGGAGCTGCTGGGGCTGACCGACCGTGCCGACCAGCGCATCGGTACCTACTCCGGCGGGCTGCGCAAACGCTTGGATCTGGCGGCAGGACTGCTCCATCAACCCCAGGTGCTGGTCTTGGACGAGCCCACGGTGGGCCTGGACATTCCCAGTCGGTTGGCCATCTGGGATTTTCTGCGCCAACTCAAGAACACAGGGATCACAGTGGTGCTCAGCAGCCACTACCTGGAGGAGATCGACCTGCTGGCGGATCGGGTGGCCATCATCGACCGGGGCAAGGTGATCGCCGAGGGAACCCCCGAGGAGCTGAAAACCCGCGTCGGCGGCGAGCGCATCACCGTCAAGCTGCAGGAATTTGCCCCGGCGGAACTGGCCCAGCGGGGTGCCCAACTGCTGGGATCCCTGCCCTTTGTCCAGAAGGTGGTGATCAACAGCGCCCAGGGCAACGCCCTGAACCTGGTGGTGCAGCGGAATGGAGAGGATCCCCTCAGCCAGATTCGCGCCCACTTGCAGGCTCATGGGCTAGAGGTGTTCAGCAGCACCCAGTCTCGTCCCAGCTTGGATGATGTGTATTTGGCGGCAACCGGGCAAACCCTCATGGATGCGGAGCTGGCCGCTGCCGAGGCCAATCTGGGCAAAAAGAAAAAGTAACTTCATCCCCTCATGATCGAGCCCCATTGATCCCTGTACAAAGGCATATCGAGATATTTATTGGTTGTATTGGTTGATGGATTAGATACTGCATTCATTCATCACACACTCATTGATCACAACTCTACAGGAGCTTGGGTATGAACTCTGCCTCTTCCCCGGTTCAATCTAACCCGATCCCCCTTTTGACGGCTGACTTTTGGCAGGAGACCTTCGCCCTCACCCGCCGCTTGTTTATCCAACTGCAGCGTCGCCCCACAACCTTGCTGGCCGGCATTATCCAGCCGTTGCTCTGGCTGATTCTATTTGGAGCCTTGTTTCAGAATGCTCCTGCCGGCATTTTCGGGGCCGGACAAAACTACACCCAGTTTTTGGGGGCGGGAGTCATCGTGTTTACGGCTTTTGGTGGAGCCTTGAATGCTGGGGTGCCGGTGATTTTCGACCGAGAATTTGGCTTTTTGAACCGGCTGTTGGTGGCTCCCCTCACCTCTCGTTTTTCCATTGTTCTCGCCTCTAGCCTGTTCATCGTCAGCTTGGCGCTGCTGCAGACGGCGGTGATTGTGGGGGCAGATTACGCCCTTGGGGCCGGGATCCCCGACGGGCCAGGCTTGGCGGTGGTGGCCCTGATCGTGGGCCTGTTGGTCTTGGGCTTCACGGCGCTGAGCTTGGGCTTGGCCTTTGCCATGCCGGGGCACCAGCAATTGCTGGCTTTCATCTTTTTGGTGAACTTGCCCCTGATCTTTTCCAGCACGGCCTTGGCTCCCCTGAGCTTTATGCCCACCTGGCTGCGTTGGGTGGCCAGCCTCAACCCCCTCACTTTTGCCATCGAGCCCATCCGCCATGTTTACCGCAGCAGCCATTGGAGCTGGGCCGATGTGGTGCTGCAGGCTCCCTGGGGCGATCTCACCCTGGCGGGATCCCTGGGCCTTTTGACGGGGTTTGTCGTAGTGTCGGTTCTACTGGTGCAGGGGGTGTTGCGCAAAAGCTTGGCCTGAGCATCTCTGCCCAGGCTGTGCCGCTCAAAGCCACTGGCGGGAAACGGACTTCTCCATAGCTGCCTGTGCCCGCTGCACCAGAGCCAGGGGGCTGTCCTGGGCTGGGGAAACGCTGAGAGAAGGAGTAAGGCTGCGAGCCTGCAGAGCCATGTGGAGCTGCAGTTCGGTTACGTACTCCCGCAGGCCAAAGTTAGACCCAGAAGAAGAAGGAGCCGCTGAAGAGGGGTGAGACACAGACATCACGGCAAAGAGTCCTTCGCGAAATGGCCACTGTTGCTCTGCTAAGGTATCACGCCCACCCCTTTTCCGAAGCTTCCAAAATGTTAGCTTTGATTAAGATTTGCAACCGTTTGGCCATGGTGGTGCTCAAGGATTGGCAGCGCTCCAAGTTGGATCCCAGCGACGATGCCCTCTTTTACAGCTATCCTCGCTTCGTGACTCATGTGGATTCTGGCTTCATCGGCCAGCTCACCGATCTATACCGCGAGCATTTGCGGCCCCAGACCCGCATTCTCGATCTGATGAGCAGTTGGGTCTCCCATTTGCCGCCTGAGATGGAGTTTGCCCATGTGGAGGGGCATGGGATGAACCCTGAGGAACTGGCGGCCAACCCCCGGCTGGATCACTTCTTCATCCAAAACTTGAACCAAAACCCAAGTCTGCCCTTCCCTGATCAATCCTTCGACGCGGTGCTAAACACGGTCTCGGTGCAGTATCTGCAGCAGCCGGAGCAGGTGTTTGCCGAGGTGTATCGCATCCTAAAGCCCCAGGGCCTCTTCATCGTCAGCTTCTCCAATCGCATGTTTTTCCAGAAGGCAATCCAGGCTTGGCGGGACAACTCCGAGGCGGGGCGGGTGGAGTTGGTCAGGCGCTATTTTGAGTCGGTGCCAGGGTTTGCGGTGGTGAAGGTGATCCAGCGGCCTGCCCCTATGGGTTGGCTGGGCTTTTGGGCAGGCGGAGGCGGGGATCCCTTCTATGCCCTGATTGGACAGCGGGCGGCGGGGTAGAATTCTCCAGCTTGCCTGTGGCGTGCAGGCGGGATCCTTGGAAATATCCAACAAGACTCCAGCATCCACCAGATCTTGCAGCTGTGTTATCCTCGCTACCCTCAGAGGTCTGTCTTGTTCTCCGGTCTTTCTGACAGTTCTTCCCCACAAAACGGCGATCCTTCCCCCCTACCCATCTCGGCAATTGGGGAGGCAGGGCTGCTGCAGATCGTGCAGCGCTACTGTCCGGCCCAGGTGGTGGGAGACGATGCGGCGGTGTTAGCTGCTCCGGAGGGGCAGTTGGTGGTGACAACCGATGTGTTGGTGGAGGGAGTTCACTTCAGCGATCTGACGACCCCGGCCCATGCGGTGGGCTGGCGCGCGGTGGCCGCCAATCTGTCGGATCTGGCCGCGATGGGATCCCGTCCGCAGGCGTTGGTGGTGGGTTTGGGCTTGCCGGGATCCACGCCGGTCGCTTGGGTGGAGGAGCTTTATCAAGGGATGCAAGCCTGTTGCGCCCGCTGGGAATGCCAACTGGTGGGAGGGGATCTGTGTCGGTCGCCGCATCGATTTGTGGCAATCACGGCCCTGGGATCGGTGCAGCCGGGGCGGGCCATTCAGCGCAGACGGGCTCAACCCGGCGATTGGCTGGTGGTGACAGGGCCCCACGGAGATGCGCGGGCAGGCTTGGAGCTGCTTCTCCATCCTGAACAGGGATCCTCAGCTACGGCGGCCGAGCGCGAGCAGTTGATCAGGGCTCACCAATACCCACGCCCGCGACTGGATCTGTTGCCCCTCTTGGAAGGAATCCCGGATCCCTTGCGCATTGCCGGTATGGATACCAGCGACGGTTTGGCAGATGCCCTGGTGCAGGTGTGTCAGGCCAGCGGGGTGGCGGCGAGGATCGAGGTGGAGCGGATCCCGATTTCAGAAGCTTTGCGGCAGGCTTTCCCGGCCCAAGCCTGGGAGTGGGCGCTTTATGGGGGCGAAGATTTTGAGCTGCTCCTCAGTGCCGAGGTGTCGGTGGCCAAGCATCTGTTGGAAAGATTGCCGGGGGCCGTTTGGATTGGAGAAGTGACAGGCTGGGATCCGCAGGGAACCGTCTGGCTGAAGGACGGGCAAGCCCTCAGTCGTCAGCAAGCCTTCCAGCATTTCTAAGAGGCGTTGTGCTGCAGGATGGTCACCCAAACTGCCAACAGTTGAAGACAAATCGACTTGTGGGGGAAAACAAGCTTCAGGAAGGATTCGGTAACCTAGAAGCGGAGAGAAGTTGAGATAAGGAAGCAAATTGACCTGGAACAGCTTCAGGCAACTGCTCAGAACTCCGCAGAACTTGGATTGGAGAAGCATTGGAGACTCTACTCATGAAAGCTATCTTAACAGCAGCCATTCTTGGCCTGGCCGGGATCCCTTCGTTGGCCCCCTTGCCCAGTTCGGCTCAGCCGCTTTTTGAATTGGGTGCCTACCGCCTTGAGCAGGGGACGATTATCCCGGTCGGCAGCCTGAGTAGCGAAGAGCCGCAATACTTTTTTTATCCCGACACCGTCTATCCCCTGGAAGTGGCCGTTACTCAGAACATTTTTGACAGCCAGGGGCGCTTGGTGATCCCGGCGGGTAGCCGCATTTTTGGACAGATGGAACCTGCACCGGGCGGATCCCGCTTTGTCGGCACTTCCATTGTTCTCGGCGGTCGTACCTACAGCCTGCGGGCTTCCTCCAACATCCTCCACGACGAAAAGGATCCCCGTCAGTATTCGGCTGAGGCCATCGCTCAGGATGCAGCCATTGGGGCAGCCGCGGGAGCCATTTTGGGGGCCATCACGGGCAGAGTATCAGTGGGCAATGTCCTGGGAGGTGCCGCGACCGGAGTGGTGGTGGGCAATGTTACCGCTCCGCAGGTGGTGGTGCTGCGCCCCGGCCAATCTTTCAATCTAACTTTGGAAGCTCCGCTGACTTTGTGAGGTGCCGTTTGGAGATTCCTCTGGGAGTGTTGAGGGTCGGCAACTTGTGATTCACTGGGGATCAGACTGCGGATCCCTGTTTTCATGGCTACTGAATCTAAGCCCACTTCCCCCCTCTCCTCCACCGAGCACAGGTTTACGGCTGGAGAGGAGAGCTTTACCTACAGAGCGCTGGCCGGTTGGCAGACCCTTTTCCAGCGGGAAAAGCCGGTGGCCGAGATCTTTCACGTCGCCTATCTAAAGCAAGACTCCGCCTCTCAGCACCGCCCTCTCACTTTTGTGTTCAACGGTGGGCCTGGGGCAGCTTCTGCCTACCTGCACATGGGAGCGCTGGGGCCCAAACGGATTTGCTTCGGGCCCAACGGCAGTTTGCCCCCCTCCCCGGTGCGGCTGGTGGACAATGCCGAAAGTTGGTTGCCCTTTTCCGACCTGGTCTTTGTCGATCCGGTGGGGACGGGGTTCAGCCGCGCCCTGCCCAAGGATTCTCAAGACCCCAAAGATTCCCGGGAGAAATCCGATCCGGCATCCAAGCCCCCTCAGCCGGATGCTAAGGCGGAGGAGCCTCCTAAGGAATCGCCCTTCTGGGATGTGGAGCGGGATTTGCAATCCTTGGGAGAATTCATTCAGGGCTTTCTTTCCCGATACAAACGCTGGCTCTCTCCCATTTTCATTGCCGGCGAGAGTTACGGTGGGTTTCGGGTGGCGCGGCTGGCCAAGGAGCTGCAATCCAAGTTTGGCGTGGGCCTGTCGGGGGCCATTCTCATCTCGCCTGCGATTGAGTTTGGGTTGCTGGAGACCAACGATTACAACCTCAGCACCTGGGCAGCCCTTTTCCCTTCCTATGTGGCCACAGCAGCCCATCATGGACGGTGTGGCTGGGGGGAGGATTTGCAGATCCTGCTGCCCAAAGCAGAACTCTTTGCCCGACAACGTCTGCTGCCCCTCTTGGCCATGGGGGAGGCAATGCCAGAGGCAGAACGGCAAGCGGTGTATCAGGAAATGGCAGCAGGGATCGGCCTATCTCCAGAATATGTAGCCCACAAAGGCGGGCGGATCGATATCGCCAGTTTTGCCCGCGAGCTGTTGCGGTCGCAGCGACTGGTGCTGGGGCTCTACGATGCTTCTGTAACCACGGTGGATCCCTTTCCGGATCGGCCTACCTTCGAGGGATCCGATCCCACCTTGGATGGGATCGATCGCCTGTTCACGGCAGCCATCAACAGCCACTTGCGAGAGACCTTGCAGGTGGAAACGGAGTTGACCTATCACCTACTGAACCTGGAGGTGTTCAAGTCCTGGCGGTTCACCCCAAAAGGAGAGTTGAAGCAAGGATTCATCGGGGCAATGGACGAGCTGCGCAGCAGCATGGCCCTCAACCCCCACATGCGGGTGAGCATTCATCATGGCTTTTACGACCTGGTCACGCCCTACTTTGCCTCGAATCACCTGGTGGATTTGATGAAGTTGGATCCGCGGTTGAAGGCCAACCTCACCCTACGTCATTATCGCGGCGGACACATGTTCTACACCTGGGATCCCTCGCGATTGGAGTGGTTTACAGAAATGCGTGAGTTTTACTCGAAAACAGCTTCCAGCTCAGAGTCATAACATACTCGCCGGGCGAGGATTCTGGTTCCTGGTTTTGCAGCAGCACTTATAGTCAATTCAAATGGCAATGAGACACTAGCCGGTGCAATAGCTCCGCTAGAAAGTTCCTCTATAGCGTGCATCCTTGCCCTCTTGAAATTTAGGCCAGGACACTGGCCCACACCCAAAACGTTGCATGCACAGGGCCATAGGGCTTTTCTCAGTAGCTCAAACGACCCTACTCCCTACAACCAGTCGCGTAGCTCTGAGCTGGGGATCTCACGGCGCTCCCCGGTAACCGTGAGAAAAATCGTGAGAAAAATAATGAGCGGTTTTGATTCCTGTCTTTCCCTCTTCTTGAGAGAGAGAACTCAGATGGGATCCCTGTGGGCTAAGGGGCTTGTTGTTGACTTTGAACAGGAGGGATCCGGCGCAAATTCAAAAGCACCATTGCGCTAAGGGGGCGCGTGTTGGCCAGTAGCCCCACGATCAGCAGCAGCCAACTGTTCAAGGTAGTATTGTCCAGCAGCCAACCCATCAACAGAGTCGATCCTGCCCCTTCGGCAACTGCCGCCAAGATCCAAGCCCGGCTACCTTTCCAGCGCTGAGACCACAAGGCCCATTGCAGCCCACCAACGCCGACCCCCACCAGCAAACCGCGCAGCGCATCTCCCATTGCCTGCAAGACATTTTGGAGCCAGGGATCCGTCGGGTTAAAAGCAGAGGTTGCTACCCCCACCTGGGGAGCGAGGAAATCCGCCGCCGCCCAGCCCAAAGCCGTGGCCAGCAAAGTTGCAGCCACCCATCCCACCGAAACCTGCCGCCGCAACACCAGCCACTGCAGCAGCCCCATCAGCAAGCCAAGGCCGGCTCCAGCCACCGCTTCTTGTAGTGATCCCAAAGCCGCCAGCAGAGGCGCTGATGCCCCCAGCCCCAGGTAGCCGATCCCAGCCGCCCCCAAATTGGCCAAGAGCCAACTCAACGCCGACCCTTTGCCCAGGCGGGGTGCATTCAGGGGTGCATCCAACAGATGAGAGCCGGACTTGCTGTTGACATGTTCCTGCCCAACCTTCTGTTCCACCTCGCGCAGCCCCTGTTCCGCTGAAGGGTTACCCGGCTCCAGCCGCAGCACCCCTTGATAATCCATCTGGGCAAGGCCCCAATGTCCCTGCCGTTGGTGGGCCAGGCCGCGGTAGAGATAGTAGCGGGCTTCGTTGGGGGCGCTCTGGATCAGCTCATTGAGCAGATGGACGGCCATCTTGTACTCGCCTGCCTCGATCAGACTGACCGCCTGCTGGAGCTTTTCTTCCTCAACTGGGGCAGTTCGGGGCTGTTGGGAAGTCGGCTGGCCAAATCCGGTCGGGATCCGCGGGGGGCGAACACCTTGAGGTGAACGAGAGGAATTTGAGGGGACGAACGGGGCAGGAGGGGCAACCTTGTTTCCATAGACAGCCTGTAGCTGCTGGCTGAGCCCTTCCATGTTGGCTGGGCGGAGGGCAGGGTCTTTCTCTAGGCACTGGAGGATGACCCTCTCCAGAGCAGCAGGGATGGGGTGGGCTAGCTTGTGGTCTTGGAAGGGGCGGGGCTTTTGAAAGTTGTGGACGTGGTACCAGCCCTGCAAGGTGTCGGTATCCGGCTCGAAGGGCAACGCACCAGTTAACAGCTCGTACAGCACCACCCCCAGGGAATAGATGTCGGAGCGGCCATCCAGCTTTTCTCCGCGCATTTGCTCGGGCGAGGCGTAGACCATCGTGCCCAAAAAATAGCCCGTTTGCGTCAGGCCACGAGAGGTCTCCCCCATGAGCTTGGAAATGCCGAAGTCCAGGATCTTGACCCGCTCTTTCCCATCGGGCCCTTTCTGCACAAAGATGTTGCTGGGTTTAATGTCGCGGTGGATGACGCCGCGAATGGAGTGCTTGCCCAGATCCATCTGAAAGTTGTGGGCGTGGTGCAGGGCAGAGCAAATTTGCAGAGCCAAGTTCACCACTCGCTCTGGGTGCAAGGGGCCTTCCCGAGCCAGCACATAGTCCAACCCCTGGCCGCTGTAGGGTTTGGCATTCAGGTACTCCATCACCAGATAGGGCTGGTTTTGGTACAGGCCGTAAGAGCGCACCTGCACGATGTTGGGGTGCTCGCCCAACAGAGCGCTGACCCTGGCCTCATCCATGAAGCGTTGCTGCAGTTGCTGGTAGTACTCTGGGCCCATGTCCGGGGGCGGCGGGCGCAACAACTTGACGGCCACCAGCTCGTCATTGAGCTGGGTATCCACCGCCTCGAACACATTGCCGTAGCCACCCTCGCTGATGTGGCGGGTCAGCCGGTAGCGGTTGCCAATCAGTTGTCCAATCAGGCGCTGGTTCATGGAGGAGGGTGGCCAGCTGGGGAGTTTACCTATGATTTGATTCTATTCAGCTTATGGGCCTAGAACCTGCTTGTGAGGGATCCGCTGCCATTGCGACCCCTTTTCCACCCCAAAAGCCAGGGATCCCGCTAGGATTGGGGCATGAGTGCTCCTTCTGCAACTGCTGCTCTATCCCCTTTCTGGCTGGAGGTTACCGAGTTTGCCTTGCAGGCTACGGCCAGCGTGGGATCCCAGCTCTTGGCAGACTTTGGCCAGGCCCACCCTACGGTTCGCGCCAGCGGGACGGAGTCCTTAAAAGCCGACGGCAGCTTGGTAACCTCTTCTGACCAGTGGGCGGATCGCGCTTTTCAAGGGGCCATTGCCGCTGCCTACCCCGATCACGGTTATCTGAGCGAGGAATCCAACCACATTTTTCCCGAGAAGGAGTGGTGTTGGGTAGTGGATCCTTTGGATGGCACCACCAATTTTGCCCGTGGGATCCCCATTTGGGGCAGCTCCTTGGCTTTGCTGCATTGGGGCGTGCCGGTGTTTGGCTGTGTCCATCTGCCGCCCATTCGCCAGACTTTTTACGGTTATTGGCCTCGGTTTCCTGGGGATGCAGCAGCAGGAGCTTTTCTCACCCGCCACGACCGGGATCCCGCCTGTCCCCAGCCAATCCGTCCTAGCACCGCCTCACCCGGCCCCAACCAATTGTTCAATTTCTGTTCCCGCAGCAGCCATTGGATTAGCCCGCAATTCCCTTGCAAAGCGCGGATGTTGGGGGGCGCTGCCTACAACCTGCTGGCGGTGGCCGGTGGCAGCCTTTTGGGGGCGGTAGAACGCTCGCCCAAGATCTGGGATGTGGCGGCAGTGTGGGCCATTGTCAAGGGGGCCGGCGCCGTTTGGGAACCCCTGAGCTGTGCCGATCCGGATCCCGGCCAGCCTCTCATTCCCGGCAAGGATTATGGCCGACTCACTTACCCCGCCCTGGTGGCAGCTCAAGCCGAGTGGATCCCCTTATTTCGCGCCTTCATCGCTCTGTAGCTTTCGTAAACGGCCTGCACGTTGTACCAGTTGAGGAAAAAAATCCGGCACAGCTCCAAGGCCAACTGCGAGCGGCCATGCCGGATCAACCAGCGCAGCAGCGGTTCCACCCGCTTCTCGTTCAGCCAGCCCCCCAGGGATAAAAGGCCCCACAGGAATTGGTGCAGGGGCGTCAGTTGGATCATCAGGCGCACGGCCCAGGTGGGGTGTTTTTGGTAAAAGAGAATGCCCATGCGGCCCCGCTGCCGTTCCCGCTCAATCAATCCTGGGATCTGCTGCAGCTCAAAGGGTGGATGCCAGTGGTAGCCGGTGGCCTGGGGGCACTTGACCAGGCGCAGGCCCAAACGTTTTAGCCGCACCCCCAGCTCCAGGTCTTCCCAGCCGTAGAGGTGAAACCGCTCGTCAAAGGGGCCGGCGGGGGTTTCGCAGGCCAGCTCCAACCAATGGCGGGCAATGGCCACGTTGCCGGTGGCGAAAAAGGCTGCCGAAAAATCGGTGGGCTTGAAGGGTTCGGAGCGGGGATCCTGAAAATTGCTCGTGTTGATCACCCGCCCGTAGGTGAAGACCTTGGCCTCGTGGGGGGAGCGGGGATCCCCTGTAACGCCGTGTCGTCGCAGCATCTGGGCGTGGCTGGCCAAGAAGTGATCCACCACCACCAGGTCGCTGTCGATAAAGACGATGAGGGAGCCCTGGGCGTGGCGAAACCCCAAGTTGCGGGCAGCGGCGGGGCCGCGGTGCTCCTGCTGCAACAGTTTCCACTGGGGCAAGCCGATGGGGTTGTTCTGCAGCCATTCCACTGTGCCATCGGTGGAGCCGTCGTCCACCACCACCACCTCGTAGCCCTCGTAGGGGCCGGGCTGTTGCTGCGCCAAGGCCCGCAGACACTGCTCCAAAATGGGACGGCGGTTGTAGGTGGGAATGATGACGCTGATGTACACCGGGGATCCCTGGAGATGGCCGTGCAACCTTAGAGCAAAAGTTGAGCAAAACGCTTCAGGGAGGAGGGGTTCGCGCTGCCTGTTAGGCTAGAGGGCTTTTAGGAGCATGACTCTAGTCAATAATAAGCTCAACTATACTGAAAATAATGTATAATATGTTCAGTACGGATTACTAACAGTTGATCTTTCTGTTTACTTTCGAGTCTGCCAACATGGTAGCCAAAGCAAAGCAGAAAATTGGTAGTAAGACGACACGGAAACTGCGCTTTGGGTATTCTACTCAAAGCTTTGCGGGATACCGCCATTCTGTTTGGACTCCGTCCCGCTAACGCGAATGGAAACAAACAGAATGCTATCGCTGCATAGTTGAACAGTGATGTTCAGCAGTGTTCAGCGTAAATGTATCAGCTCTGCCGACTGGCGCACCGTCTCGAAAAAGTGATGGACATTGGCCTCTGGAGTGCTTGGGTGGATGCCATGGCCCAAGTTCATGATGTGTCCACGGGATCCGGCTTTTCGAATCACCTCTAGGGTGCGCTGCCGGATGAACTCTGGCGATCCCAGCAACACCATTGGATCCAGATTGCCCTGCACCGCTAGGGATCCCAGGCGAGCCCTGGCCTCTGCCATGTCGCTCATCCAATCGAGGCTGAACACGTCGATGCCGGCTTTGCCCACCCGCTCCAGCAAAGCGGCGCTGCCGTTGATGTAGAGGATCAGTGGCACCTGCGGATAGCGAGCTTTCACCTGATCCACAATTTGCTTTTGGTAGGGCAAGGCCCAACACTCGTAATCGACTGGGCTGAGCTGGCCGGCCCAAGTATCGAACAACTGCACCACCTGGGCGCCGCACTCGATCTGGTAGATCACGTAGCGGGCAATGCTGTCGGCCAGCTTGCTCAGCAACTGATGCAGCAATGGCGGCTGTGTAAAGGCCAAGCTTTTGATGTGGGCATAATCTTTGGAGCTGCGCCCTTCCACGGCATAGCAGGCCAGAGTCCAGGGGGAGCCGACAAATCCCAGCAGCGTTGCTTTCCCTTCCACCTCGCGGCGCAGGGTGCTGAGAATGGTCTTGATAAAGGGCAGACTTTCTTCCGGTTCCAGGAGGCGGATGCGTTCAATTTGGGCTTGGGAACGAATCGGCGGGTCGATGATTGGCCCCTGATGCTCCACCAGCTCAAAGGGGATCCCCATGCCCTCAAGGGGGGTGAGGATATCGCTGAACAGGATCACCCCATCAGGGGCAAAGGCCCGAAACGGTTGCAACGAGATCTCGACGGCCAGCTCCGGGATCTCGCAACGCTGCTTAAAGGTGTACTTGCTTTGCAGCTCGCGGTAGGCCGCCATGTAGCGACCCGCCTGGCGCATCATCCAAACTGGAGGGCGATCCAGCACTTCCCCTCGGGCCGCCCGCAGCAAACGGTCACCCAAGTGCTCCGCACCGCTGGCGGTGGAGGAGGTGGCGCTGAGCTGAACAGGCGAGTGGGACATAGGAGGGCAATCCGGCTAAAGATCCTTATGAATCCTGACATTGTGGCGACAGCAACCGCAAGTTGGCGGCTCAGGATCCCTGCAGTTTCTTCATCGGCTGCAACTTGCTGTTACTTCTTACCCTTTTGGCCTCTGGGCTGGGATCCCCAATTAAAGTGGACATGAGATAATGACACCTGACAAGTCTGTTGAAGAACGGCTCGACAAGGATCCCCCCATTGCCGAGTTGAGAGGAAACCCCGCTTGGTTGCCCAAACCTTTAACCTGAAAGCCTACCTGAGCCAGCGTCAGCAACAGGTGGAAGAAGCTCTCTCTGCAGCTTTGGTTCCCGCCTATCCGGAGCGCATTTACGAGGCGATGCGCTACAGCCTATTGGCAGGGGGGAAGCGCCTCAGGCCCATCCTCTGTCTGGCTGCTTGCGAGTTGGCCGGCGGCACTGTGGAGCAGGCTCTGCCTACCGCCTGTGCCCTGGAAATGATCCACACCATGTCGCTGATCCATGACGACTTGCCGGCCATGGACAATGACGACTTTCGCCGCGGCAAACCCACCAACCACAAGGTGTTCGGCGAAGACATTGCCATCTTGGCGGGAGATGCTCTGCTGGCCTTTGCCTTTGAGCACATTGCCAGCCAAACTCAGGGGGTACCGCCGCAGTTGGTGTTACAGGTGATCGCCCGCATTGGCCATGCTGTGGCGGCAACCGGTTTGGTGGGGGGACAGGTGGTGGATCTGGAGTCGGAGGGCAAAGCCATTTCCCTGGAAACTTTGGAGTACATTCACAGCCACAAAACCGGCGCTCTATTGGAAGTCTCGGTGGTTTCGGGAGGGATCCTGGCGGGGGGAGATGAGGAGCTGCTGGACCGCCTGAGCCGCTACGCCCGCGATATTGGCTTGGCCTTTCAGATTGTGGACGACATTTTGGACATCACCGCCACCAGCGAGCAACTGGGCAAAACGGCAGGAAAGGATCAAGCTGCCGCCAAAGCCACCTATCCCAGCTTGTTGGGCCTAGAGGCCTCCCGGCAAAAAGCCGAGGAGCTGATTCAATCGGCCAAGGAAGCGTTGCGCCCCTATGGATCGCGGGCAGAGCCGCTGTTGGCCCTGGCAGATTTCATCACTCGCCGTCAGCATTAGGGCAGGACAAGAGGACAAGTTAGATGGGATCCCTGGAGACCCTGCTCGCATGTCTGTGCTGGAGAGCCGTATGCTGCAACAGTTGATGGCCAATCATGTCCTCTGGGTTGCTTTGCTGGCCAGTGTGTTGGCCCAAGCCATCAAGCTGATCCTTTCCTATGTGCGGTCAGGCAAGGTTAACCTGCGAGTCTTGGTGGAAACCGGGGGAATGCCCAGCTCCCACGCAGCGTTGGTGACGGCTTTGTCCATTGGGGTGGGGATGCAGGAAGGCTGGGACAGCCTGCTGTTTGCCGCGACGGTGGTTTTCGCATTGGTGGTGATGTACGATGCCGCGGGGATCCGCCAAGCCGCCGGAAAACAGGCGCGGGTGCTGAATCGCCTCCTGGAAGAATGGTTTGAAGAAAAGGGCGCCGACCGTTTTCCAGAACCCTACCTGAAAGAATTGCTGGGGCACACTCCCGTGCAGGTCATGGCCGGCGCGGCTTTGGGGGCAGCCTGTATTACATTGTCGTTTGCCCTGGGAGTAAACTGAGAGCCATTGGGGCATGCTAAGGCAGAAGTACCGCGGGGTGGTCATGGCTTCCAGTTCTCAACCTCGTCCGATCCAACGTTGCCCTTCCTGTGGCAAGCCGATCCCAGCCTACCGGTTCAAATCTCCCTACTGCGACCACTGCGGTTGGCGGGCGGCTCCGGCAGCGCAAACCCCTCAAAAAGGTGGATCCCTGGGCCAGAAAATCGCAGCTCAGGTAAACGGGATCGGATCCCAAGGTCAACGCTTCAAGGTGCCCCCTCTGCTACAGCCGCTGCTGAACTTCAACTTTTACCTCTATCTGCTCTGGGGGATCAGCCCTCTGTTTCCGCTGGTGGTGGATCGACCCCTGCTGGCCGAATCCAACTATCTGCTCCTAATCCCGCTTTTGTTGAGCTGGGGGCTGCTTTATTTGGCGGTGCGAGATCTGCCGCTGCCGGACAATTTGCGGCTGCCGCGCCTGTTGTTGGATGTATCGTTCATCCTGCTGCCCTTCTTCCAGAAAATTAATGTGTCCAAAGCCCCCAACCGACCCTATTGGAATGCTCTGCTGATTTGGGTGATCGGGATCCTGCTGCTTGCCGCTTTGCGGCTTTGGAGCTTTAGCCTGCTCCTGACGGCGGTGACCTTGCTGTTGACCAGCTTTTGCACGCTGTTGTTGTGACATACTCCCGCACTCATGCTGACGCAAAGCGCTCCGCGCCGCTAAAGCGAAAGAGTACGGGCTTCTCAGTGACTCCTGTAAAGGACATTTCCTGAGCTTTGAGAACGGGATGCCCCACTGCTCTGTATTTGATGTTTATCGCCGCGTTGTGGTCTCGGCCTAGTTCCAGTCCACAATGCGGGCAAGAATGCCATCTGTCTCGAATGGTTTTCGGTACTTTTTGACCGCACTGAGAACAGTCTTGGC